>JASLBO010000395.1 GCA_030146605.1 Sphingomonas sp.
TCTCCAGCGCGGCACCCCGGCCCGATAGCGACGGATTGGTCATGAAATAGCGATGAAGGTTGAACGGCTCGACTCCGCGTTCGACCCGGGCATAGCTGCCGTCGGGCTGGAGCTGCCAGCTCTGCTCGTTGTCGAGCAGATTTGCGACCAGCACCTGGTCCATCACCTGATCGTGCACCGTCCTGTTGAGGATCGGCAGCATGAACTCGACGCGGCGATCGAAGTTGCGCGGCATCCAGTCCGCCGAGGACATGAACAATTTGGCGGCGTCCCCGGGTAGCCCCTTGCCGTTGCCGAATGCCCAGATCCGGCTGTGCTCGAGGAAGCGCCCGACGATCGATTTGACCCGGATATTGTCCGAGAGACCGCGCACGCCGGGCCGCAGGCAGCAAATGCCGCGGATGATCAGGTCGATCTCCACCCCCGCCCCGCTCGCCTCGTAGAGCTTCTCGATCACTGCGGGATCGACGATCGAGTTTATCTTCGCCCATACCGCCCCCGGCCGGCCCGCCCGCGCATGCCGGATCTCCTCGTCGATCAGCTCGAGGAGCTCGTTGCGAAGGTCGCGCGGGCTGATGCTGAGCAGTTCGAGCGAGGCGGGTTCGACATAGCCGGTGACGTAGTTGAACAATTGCGCCGCATCGCGCCCGACGCGCGGATCGGCGGTGAAGAAGCTCAGATCGGTATAGATGCGCGCGGTGATCGGGTGATAATTGCCCGTCCCGAAGTGGCAATAGGTACGGTAGCCATTGCCCTCGCGCCGCACCACCATCGAGACCTTGGCGTGAGTCTTCCAGTCGATGAAGCCGTAGACGACCTGGACGCCGGCGCGTTCGAGCGCAGTCGCCCAATAGAGGTTCTGCTCCTCGTCGAACCGCGCCTTCAATTCGACCACTGCAGTGACCGATTTGCCGGCCTCGGCCGCTGCGATCAGCGCGTTGATCACGGCGGGCTGCTTGCCGGCGCGGTAGAGCGTCTGCTTGATCGCGACGACATCGGGATCGCTCGCCGCCTGGCCGAGAAACGAGAGCACGACTTCGAAGCTCTCATAGGGATGGTGGACGAGGATGTCCTTCGCCCGGATCGCGGCGAAGCAAACCCAGCCATATTCGCGGACCCGTTCGGGAAAACGCGGCGAATAAGGCGTGAATTTGAGGTCGGGCCGATCCTCTTCGACCAGCGATGAGAGATCGCCGACACCCAGGAAGCCGCCTTTCTCGGTGAGCAGCGCCTCGCTGCCTCCCAGTTCTTCCTTGAGCACGGCCTCGAGTTCGGGAGCGATGCCGTCCTCCATCTCGAGACGGATCACCCGCCCCCGCCGCCGGCGCTTGATCGCCGAGCGGAAGGTCATGACGAGGTCTTCGGCCTCCTCCTCGATCTCGAGATCGCTGTCGCGCAGCACCCGGAACGCCGCCGAGCCGAGCACATCATATCCGGGGAACAGCAGATGGGTGAAGCGCTTGAGCAACACCTCGACCGCGACGTAGCGCGCCGGCTCGCCGGGCAGCCGCACGAAGCGCGGCATCGTCGTCGGCAACAGCACCAGTTCGCGGATCGGCTCCCGGTCCGATCGCCGGACAAGGTCGAAGATCACGCTCGACCCCTGATTGGGGATAAACGGGAACGGGTGGGCGGGATCGAGCGCCTGCGGGGTCAGGATCGGGAAGATCTGCTCGCGAAAATGGCTCTGCAGCCACGCCTCGGTCTCGCCCTCGATCGCTTCGGGCTCGAGGACCTGGATGCCGACTTCGGCAAGCTGGGTGCGGATGTCGTGCCACACGCTCTGCTGGCTGTCGGCGAGGATCTCGGCCTCGGCCGAGATCGCGGCGAGCTGTTGGCCGGGCGTCAGGCCATCCGCCGAATGCGCTTCGACGCGCTGGAGCTGCTGCCCCATCAGCCCGGCGACGCGGACCATGAAGAACTCGTCGAAATTCGAACCCGAGATCGAAAGGAAGCGCAGCCGCTCGAGCAAGGGGTGCGCCGGATTGCATGCCTCTTCCATCACGCGACGGTTGAACGCGAGCCAGCTGAGCTCGCGGTTGAAATAACGCTTTTCCGGCGTGGCCGGTTGATCCGTCATCGATGCGCCCCCTGCGGCTTGCTTGGTTGCTGCCTTGGTCATCGCCTAGGGTTCGTCCGTTTCGGTTATGAGACCATTTGCGGCGAGCACCGCGCGCATGGCCGGGATGGACAGCCGGTTGTCGACCGCCTCGGTCTCGAGCACGTCGGCAACGCGCAGGATCGCGACATGGCTGCGTTCGATTCGTCTGGCCAGCCATGCGATCACGTCGGGCCTGGCATGGAGCAGATGCCGTTCGAACGCCCGCTCGATCAATTGCGGCATCAGCAGATCGTCGGGGGGCCCGAGCTCAAGCAATGGCGAGGCAGCCAGCCGCGAGCGCAGATCGGGAAGCTTGACCTCCCAGATTGGCGGCGGGGCCTCGGCAACGATCAGCAGCGGCCGCCGCTCCTGCTGCGCCTGGTTCCACGCGTGGAAGACATCCGTCTCCTTCGCCCGATCGGCGTCGTCGAAGATCCGCCCGCCGCTCTTCGCCGCGAAGATCCGCGCCAGCAGGCTGCGCCCGGATTTGCGCGGGCCGACGAGCAGTGCCGACATCACCGGCCACGTCGCCCAATGCTCGAGCTGGTGGACCGCGCGGGCGTTCGATTCGCCGACAAGGAATTCCGTCTCGCGCGCTTCGGGCAGTCCGAGCGGCAGGCGCAGCTGGCTCATTTGCCGGCCGGAATGCTCGTGGGCTGGGGCGACGGCGAGGCGGCAGGCGTCCGGGCTGCGCCGCCGCGGCGAATCAACAGCACGCCGGGGCCCTCCTGCACTTGCCAGCCGCGCCCTTCGAGCGCCGCACGAAGACCGCCGATCGGGCCGTCAAAGCCGACCCGCATCACCGATATGCCGCCCAGCGCGAGGCTGGTCGTCACTGCCGAGCGCACGCCCGGCACCCCGCGCACCGCCGATTCGGAAGCAGTCAGCGCGGCCGCGCTCGGCGTCTCGACCTGCACGGTGAAGGTGGCGGTCGCAGCGCTGCTCGCGCTCGGCGTTGGGGTAGGCGTCGCTTCAATGGCGGCAGCAGCCTCAGCAGCCAGTTCCTCGGCGGTCTTGACCCGCGGCGGCCGCGCCGCAAGCAGCGCGTCGGGGCGCAGCAGCCCCGATGCGAGCGCCTTCTGATAGGCCTGGTCGAGCCGCAGGATCCCAGCGTCGAGCAAGGCGTCGAGCGAGTCGCCATTGTCTACGCGCAGCGCGAAGCTGGCGATCGGGCGGCGGTCCGGGCCATGATTGGCGGCAAACACCGCGACGACCGGCCCGCCCGGATATTCGCGGCGCAACTGAACCTCGGCGACGAGCACGTCCGAGGCGCCATATTGGTCGAGCACGGTGCGCCACCAGTTGCGTCCGCGCCGCAGCGTCTGCCCGGCGTTGATCAGCATCGCATCGGGCCCGGTGCCGCGCAGCCGGACATAGTCGATCGTGCTGCCGCCGCTGCGAAAGCGGTTCCACGCCCTCGACCAGGCGGTGTCGCGCTCGAACACGCGGCCGACCCCGCCGGAAAACTCCAGCGGCACCAGCAGCATCGGCGCCGAGCGGGTCACCGCGGTCGAGACACCGAGAATGGATCCCGCCTTGTTGCGATCGAACAGCACGCCGAGCCGCGCAACGTAGCGCGACGGCCCGATCTGCTCGCGCTCGACGATGATCCCGGTGACGAGCGCGTCGAGCGCCGAATCGCCCAGAGTCGATTTCTTGCCGGTGAGCCGCTCGGAAAGCATCTCCCAGCCCTTGCGCTGGGCGATCCGCCAGCCGCCCTGTCGGGCCGCGTCGGCAGTCTTGCCGGTCACGTCGACCTGCACGCCCGAGACTTCGAAGCTGCCGGAGGCGTCGATCGGCACGGCGCTCGCGCCGCCGGCTTCACCTTGCGCCATCACCACGCCCGCGCCCGCAAGAGCGAGCGCGCCGGCAATACCGATGGTGAGCGAAATTCGGGACAGCTGCATGCGGCGCCCTTTTGGCGAAGCGGGCGCGGAAATCCAAGCGCCATGTGTCCTGTCGGCTCCCGGCCCTCTTTCGTCGGGCCGGTAAGGAAGGCGCAGCCGGGGTGACGAAAGAACATCTCGGCGCTAAGCGGCTCCGCATGAGCGACCCCAAAGCCTATACCTACGCCCAGGCAGGCGTCTCGATCGCGGCCGGCAATGCGCTGGTTCGCGCTATCGGCCCGCTGGCCAGATCCACCCGCCGCCCCGGCGCCGATGCCGCGCTGGGCGGGTTCGGCGGCGTGTTCGACCTCAAGGCGGCCGGGTTCACCGATCCTCTGCTCGTCGCGGCGAACGATGGCGTCGGCACCAAATTGAAGCTCGCGATCGAGCATGACGCGCATGACGGCGTCGGCGTCGATCTGGTCGCGATGTGCGCCAACGATCTGATCGTGCAGGGCGCCGAGCCTTTGTTCTTCCTCGATTATTATGCCAGCGGCAAGCTGGTGCCCGAGACCGCCGAGCGCGTCATCGCCTCGATTGCCGAGGGTTGCCGCCAGGCCGGCTGCGCGCTGATCGGCGGCGAGACCGCCGAGATGCCGGGCATGTACGCCGATGGCGATTACGACCTCGCCGGCTTCTGCGTCGGCGCGGTCGAGCGCGACCAGCTGCTCGACGGCAGTGCGATCCGCCCCGGCGATGTGCTGCTCGGCCTCGCCTCGACCGGCATCCACTCCAACGGCTTCTCGCTGGTCCGCCGACTCGCTGCCGACAAGGGCTGGAAGCTCGATCGTCCGGCGGTGTTCGACCAGGATGTGATCCTGCTCGACGCGCTGATGGCGCCGACGCGGATCTATGTCGCGAGCCTGCTCCCGCAGCTGCGCAAGGGTGCGATCCACGGTCTAGCGCACATCACCGGCGGCGGGCTGCTCGAGAATGTTCCGCGCGTGCTCCCGGCGAATTGCCATGCGCGCATCGACGCCGGCGCCTGGCCCCTCCCCCGCTTGATGGCGTTCCTGCAGGCGCAGGGAAATATCGAGCCCGAGGAAATGGCGCGCACCTTCAACTGCGGTATCGGCATGGTCGCGGCAGTGGCGGCCGAGAACGCCGATGCCGTCGCCGCGGAGCTGGCCGAAGCGGGCGAAACCGTGTTCCGCATCGGCACCGTCGAGGAAGGCGCGCGCGGCTGCACCGTGTTCGGACCCGCCGAGACGTGGAGTGCGCGAAGCGACTGGAGCGCGACGCATGCCGGGTAAGCTCGGCATCCTCATCTCGGGCCGTGGTTCGAACATGGCGGCGCTGGTCCAAGCCTCGCGCGCCGACGAGTGCCCCTACGAAGTCGTCCTCGTCGCCAGCGACAGGCCCGATGCCGCCGGTCTCGCCTGGGCGCGCGAGCAGGGCATCGCGACCTTCGCCTGGTCGCCAAAGGGCATGCCCAAGCCCGAATACGAAGCGAAGATCGACGCCGCTCTCCGCGAAGCCGGCGCCGAGGCGATCGCTCTTGCCGGGTACATGCGCCTCCTCTCGGACGCGTTCGTGGCCCGCTGGCGTGGTCGCATCGTCAACATCCACCCCTCGCTGCTGCCCAAGTACAAGGGACTCGACACCCACGCGCGCGCATTGGCGATGGGCGATGCGGAAGCCGGCTGCTCGGTTCATCTCGTCACCGAGGAGCTCGACGGCGGTGAAATCCTCGATCAAGCCAAGGTCCGCATCGAAGCCCGCGACACCGCGGAGACGCTCGCCGAGCGCGTGCTGCGCGAGGAACACCACCTCTATCCGAGGGTAGTATCCGAATGGATCAGGCAGCTTCCCCGTTAGAGCAGGTCCGCGCCCTCGCGCTCGATCTTCCAGAGACGGAGGAACGGCCCAGCCACGGCCAGCCGACCTTTTTCGTCGCCGGAAAGATGTTCGCGCAGTTCCGCCACGATCATCACGGCGACGGCCGCACCATCGTCGCAGTCAAGACCGCCGATGCTGAAGAGGCGCGGATGCTGATCGAAGCTGCCCCGCAGGCATATTCGCGTGTGGCCTATTTTCGCTCCGAATGGGTCGGCCTCGCGATCGGCAGTCCCGACACCGACTGGGCGCATGTCGGTGATCGCGTCGCGCGTAGCTGGGAACTCGCCGCGCCACGCAGTCTCCTCGAGGCGGGCGGACGCTGACGGAACGCGCTTCATGCTGCCGAGTTCTCTCTTCCCAAGGCCGTATCACACGCAACAAGCGCGAGAGGGAGAGTGCCAGATGCGCGGAGAGCCCTCACCCCATTTGCCTGAAGGCCATGCCGGGGTCGCCACCGCCGAGGAGGGGTTCGTGATGCTCGATGGTCCCAATGGCGTCGCCGTGGCGATGACGCCCGAGGCCGCCGAACAAACCGGGCGCAGGCTCATCGCCGCGGCGGAAGAGGCGGTAAGCCAGCGCGGCGAGGCGCATCCGAGCTAAGCACTTGCCCATTCCCCATCCGCCCCGCGATAAGGGGCACACATGATCAAGGTCGCCAGCTACAATATGCGCAAGTCGATCGGCACCGATCGACGGCGCCGGCCGGAGCGCACGCTCCAGGTCCTTTGCGAGGTCAACGCCGATGTGATCGCGCTGCAGGAGGCCGACCGGCGCTTCGGCACGCGCGAGGCGGTACTCACCGGCCATCTTCTCGCCGAGCATGGCGACTGGAAGGCGGTTCCCTTCGGCATGCGCGCGCGGTCAATGGGGTGGCATGGCAACGCCTTGCTCGTGCGCAGGGACGCGCAAATCCTCGCTTCCGAGGCGATCCATCTGCCCGCGCTCGAGCCGCGCGGCGCAGTGATGGCCGACGTCCGGATTCGCGGCGAGGTGTTGCGCATCGTCGGCATGCACCTCGACCTGTCGGGGCTGTGGCGCCGCCGCCAGGCCCATGCGATCATCGCGCATCTCCAGGCGAGCGCGCAGCAATATCCGACGGTGCTGATGGGCGACCTCAACGAATGGACCCCGCAGAGCGGCTGCCTGCGTGATTTCGCCCAGCATTTCGACTTTGCCCCGACCGGCAAGAGCTTTCACGCTCGCCGCCCGATGGCGCGGCTCGACCGGATCATGGCGACCCGCAACCTGACGATCGAAGCCGCCGGGGTCCATGAGAGCCTGAATTCGCGTACCGCGTCCGATCATTTGCCCATCTGGGCAACGATCCGACCCGCATGATGAAGAAGGCGGTTCGCGACAAGGAGCTGCGGCTTGCGCTGGTCTGCTATGGCGGGATCAGCCTCGCCGTCTACATGCACGGGATCACCAAGGAGATCTGGCGGCTCGCCCGGGCGAGCTGCGCCGCACGCGAAGGAGAAGAGAGCAACGGCGTCTATCGCCAGCTGCTCGACGAGATCCGCGACACGTCGGGGATCAACCTGCGCGTCCTCGTCGACATCCTCTCCGGTGCCAGCGCCGGCGGGATCAACGCAGTGTTCCTCGCCCAGGCAATTTCCACCGGCCAGTCGCTCGATCCGCTCACCGACATGTGGATGGATCATGCCGATGTCGAGGCGCTGATCGAGCCCCGGCAGGCGCCATCGCATCGTTTCGCCAAGATCTGGGCCACGCCGATCGCCTGGCTCGTCGCCAATCGCAGCAAGACGATCGACGAGACGGTCGAGGCGAGCGCGCGCGATGAAGTCAGGCTCAAGCTCGAACGCTTCGTTCGCTCGCGCTGGTTCGAGCCCCCTTTCGGTGGCAAAAGGCTGCTGAACACCGTGATGAACGCATTCGACGCGATGGCGGAAGGGCCCGCCTATCGCCGCCTGCTTCCGCAGGGGCAGCCGCTCGACCTGTTCATCACCGTCACCGATTTTCGCGGCCATGCCGAGGAGCTGCGCCTGAACTCGCCGTCGAGTGTGGTCGAGACCGAGCACCGTCTCGTCTTCTCTTTCACCGATCATGGCGATCCGGATATGGCTTTCGCGCAAGTCCCGGAACTCGCCTTCGCCGCGCGCGCGACCTCGAGCTTCCCCGGTGCCTTCCCGCCCTTCACCGTCGGCGAGATGGATTCGCTGCTGGAGGAGCGTGGCTCGGTCTGGCCCGGCCGCGACCGTTTTCTCGAGCATGTCATGCCCGAGCAATGGGCGGCCAACCGCGCGGAAAAGGCGGTTTTGATCGACGGCTCGGTGCTCGCCAACGCGCCGTTTCGTCCCGCGATCGACGCGCTGCGCGAACGTCCTGCGCGCCGACAGGTGGACCGGCGCTTCGTCTATATCGATCCCTCGCCCAATTTCCGCTTCGACTTCTACGGCGATTCGCAGGAGATTCCGGGCTTTTTCCAGACGATTATCGGCGCGCTGTCGGAGCTGCCGCGCGAGCAGCCGATCCGCGACAATCTCGAGGCAATCGCCGAGCGTTCGGAGAAGATCGAGCGGATGCTGTCGATCATCGGCGAGATTCGCACCGAGGTCGAAACTCAGGTCGAGGCATTGTTCGGCTATACCTTGTGGCTCGATTACCCCACGCCCAAACGGCTGGCGACATGGCGCCGCCGCGCGCAGGTCGCCGCCGCGGCCCGGGCCGGATACGGCCACACTGCTTACGGGCTGCTGAAGGTTCGGGGCGCGATCGACCGTACCGCGCGGTTGCTCCACACGATCGGCGACCGCCACGAGCCCGAGCGGCTGCGCGAGATCCGGGCGGCGATCACCCGGGCGGTGCGGCTGCGCGAAGCCGACCGCTTCGGCGCGACCCTGTCCAACGGCGCCAGTCCGCAGACCCTCGAATTCCTGCGCACGCACGATCTCGGGTTTCGCATCCGGCGCCTTCGCCTCGTCGCGCGGCGGCTCACCGAGATCGACTTGCCCAGCTCGCATGCCGAGTTGCTGCCGATGCGGGAGGCGATCTACGAATCCCGTGCCGGCTATCTCGAGCTCAAGCGCTCGGACACTTTCGCCGATCTGCGCGACGCCATTCGCGACATGACCGACGATGCCGGCCCGATCCTCGACCGGCTCGCCGAGCGGATGCAATTGAAGGCACTCGATCAGGCGACCGATGCGCTGCTCTCCGACGGGTTCAGTGCGCTGTCGAAAGATCAGCGGCGCCCGATGCTGCTCGCGCATATCGGATTTCCGTTCTTCGACATCGCCACTCTGCCGCTGCTCCAGGGCGAAGGCATGGACGAGTTCGATCCGATCCGCGTCGACCGCATCTCGCCGGACGACGCCACCACCATCCGCGCCGGGGGCGCCGAGGCGACGCTCAAGGGGATCCAGTTCAACAGCTTCGGCGCATTCTTCAGCCGCGCCTATCGCGAGAACGATTATCTCTGGGGCCGCCTCCACGGCGCCGATCGGCTGGTCGATATCGTCCTGTCGGCCTTGCCGGTCGACGATCGGCTGGCCGAAGCGCGCGTCGCCGAGATCAAGCGCAGCGCCTTCCACGCGATCCTCGACGAGGAGGAGGGGCGGCTGAAGGCGATCCCTGGCCTGTTCGCCGAGTTGCGGACCGAGATAGGGTAAGTTTCCCTCTCCCCTTGGGGGCAGGGGAATCGCATATGGCTATTCTGTGGGAAAAGGATTCTGAAGGTGGCGTCTGGGGGAGGCGCCTGTGGGAGATTTTTCGAGATGCTTCGGTGAGGTGGAGGATCCGCGGGCGGGGA
>JASLBO010000521.1 GCA_030146605.1 Sphingomonas sp.
TGTTGCTGTCGTGTGTCAGTTATAGGCGGCATCTGGGCGCAGATCGGTTGGAGGCTGGCGGAAATCGGGCGGAACTCCGGCTCGCCGGCCGGTTTCCCCTACGCGGGCCGGGCCAGGCTCCGCATTTTATCTGAGGCCGGCAGAAGTTGCGTTTAACCAAATCCGCTATCGCCGAAGCGCACCGGCCAGCGATCGGTGCGCCAATATGCGGGTCCCGGCACCGGCTTCCCCATGGCGGGATGACGCGCGGTGAAACCGGACGCCGCACACGAAGGCGGCCGCCACCGAGAATTCGGCTTTCGTAAGCGTGGTATGCTCTGCTAGCCTCGCCTGGCGAGCGTGCACAGGGCACGGTCCGTGCGCCCGTGGGGCCTGCGGGAGGGCTGACAGGAGACAGGGATGACCGTTTCAAGCGCGTCCGCAGCCGATCGCAAGGCCGGGCCTTATGCCTGGTACGTCCTCGTCGTCCTGTTTCTCGTCTACGCGCTCAACTTCATCGATCGCCAGATCCTGACGATCCTCGCGCCGCACATCCGTGCCGATCTCGGGCTCAGCCACGCCGATATCGGCTTTCTCTACGGCACAGCCTTCGGCGTCTTCTATGCCCTGTTCGGCATCCCGCTCGGCCGCCTCGCCGATAGCTGGCACCGCGTCCGGCTGATGACGATCGGCCTCGCGCTCTGGTCGACGATGACGGCGGTGTCGGGGCTGTCGCGCAACGGTCTCCAGCTCGCCGCCGCCCGCATCGGCGTCGGGGTGGGCGAGGCGACCGCGAGCCCCTCGGCCTATTCGCTGATCTCGGACTGGTTCCCCAAGCGCCAGCGCGCCACCGCGCTCGCCATCTATTCGGCGGGCATCTATTTCGGCGGCGGGTTTTCCTTGTTCCTCGGCGGCGCGATCGTCGACTGGTGGAACGCGGCCTACCCCGTCGATCCGCCGTTCGGGCTGGTCGGCTGGCAGGCGGCGTTCATGGCGGTCGGCCTGCCCGGACTGGTCCTCGCTTTGTGGGTGCTGACCCTGCGCGAGCCGCTGCGCGGCCAATCGGAGGGCCTGCTCGCCCCTCCCCACCCGGCGCCGTTCAAGAGCTTTCTCGAGGATCTGCTGACGATCATCCCGCCGCTGACCCTGATCGGTGCCGCGCGCAACGGCGCCAACGCGCTGCTCCGCAACCTGGTCGTCCTCGCGCTCGTCGCCGCGGCGGTCTATGCATTGGTGCGTCTCGGCGAGCCGCTCCCGCAATGGCTCGCGGTCGGCATCGGCATCTATGCGGTGTACAGCTGGTCGGCGGCTTTGCGCCACCGCGACCTCCCGACCTTCAAGCTGATCATCGGCACCCCCGCCTTCCTCGCGGTGGTGCTCGCTTACGGGCTCAATGCCTTCCTCGCCTACGCCGTCGCCGGGCTCGCCCCCAGCTATGCCGCGCACGAATTCGGCGTCACCAGCCGCGAGGCGGGGCTGTGGATCGGCGGCCCGGCGATCCTCGGCGGCTTTCTCGGCGTGACTCTGGGCGGGATCGCCGCCGACAAGCTGCGCCGGCGCTGGCCGTCGGGGCGCATCATGGTGATCCTGTTCGGCAGCCTCGCGCCCGTGCCCTCGCTGATCATCGCCTTCACCACCGCCGACAAGGCGCTGTTCTACGCGATGCTCCCGATCACCCAGATCTTCGCGAGCTGCGCGCTCGGCGCCGCTGCCGCCGCGACGCAGGATCTGGTGCTGCCCCGCATGCGCGGCACCGCCACCGCCGCCTTCTTCATCGGCACGACGCTGATCGGGCTGGCAATGGGCCCCTATCTCGCCGGCCGCGTCGCCGACCTGACCGGCAGCCTCTCCACCGGCATTCTCTCGCTGCTGGTTTCGCTGCCGCTGGCGCTCGGCGCCGCGATCCTCGCCTTCCGCCTCGTCCCCGCCGCCGAGGCCAGCCGCGAGGCCCGTGCTCGCGCGGCGGGGGAGCCGCTATAGGGGCTGGTCGAACGCTTGTCCGTCCGGCTAGCATCCCCCGATGGCCAAAGCAGATCGTCTTGCGCACCTCGACGCGCGCCGTCTCGAACTCGAAGCGGAATATGCCGCCGAACTGACCAATGCCTTGCGAGTCACCGCCGCGGGCAAATGGGGCCTGTTCGATCATAACGGCGATCGCCAGATGCGCGCCGCGATTGCGCCGGTGATCGACAATCTCGCCGATCTCGGCCAAGCGATCGACAAGGCACGCACCCAACTCGGACTGCCCGAGTTCGCGCTCCAGCAGCGATTCCTCGCCTCCCGCGGCAGACCGAGCCCGCAAGCCGTCGGCGAACCCAAACAAGCCCAGGCCTGGCTCGATCGCCTCGCCGCCGCAACCAGTGACGCCGGCTAGGCTTCATTCCTGAGTCAGTGCTCCTGCGAAAGCAGGAGCCCAGGGTCGTGCAGCCCGCCCCCAACTACGGCCCGCCAGCCTCACGCACCACGAACCGCGCATGATCCTGCCGATCCGGCCGCGCGCCCGGGCTCGTCGCCGAGACCTGCCCGCTCGCCGGATCCACCGTCAGATAGCGGTGGGTCGCCAGCGACATCAGCATCGGCTCGCCATAGACGCTCTCCATCCACTGGAAGGTCTCGCTCGGGCCCGCCGCGCCGGGCTTGAGCCAGGCATCGCCCGTCGCGCTGATCGACAGATGCGCACCCGCAACCGCGAGCGCCACGCGCCCCTGCCCGCGATCGGCCACCCGGAAGCGCGCCGCCTCGCCGCCCGCCCGCGCCACGATCGAGCCCTCATGCCCGGCCAGCGCCAGCGCCGAACCCTGCAGCGTCAGCGTCACCGTACTGCCGAACGGGATCGGCTGCATCAGCCCCTTCGGGTTCGGCTCGCCCACCGCGAAGCTGTCGAAATCGGCATAGCCCCCGGGCTGGCCGCGCGTGTTGAACGCGAACAAGGCATAGCGGATGCCCTGAAAGGTCTTGAGCTGGAACGCCATCGCGAACGGCGCGCCGATCGGGGTGAAGGCCTTGCCGTCGGCGCTCCACGCGAACCGCGCCTGCTCGGTCAGATAGTCGCATTCGGCGCGCAGCCAGATGCGGTTCCCCGCGAACGGCACGCGCACCCGCCTGTCGCCCTGCTGGTCGTGGAACTCGATCGCCAGCCGGCCGCCCTCGCGCGTCACCCCCAGCGTCCGCCAGGGCAGCCCGAACAGCGCGAGCCCCGCGACGTCGCCGTCGCGCAGCCCGCGCGTCTCGAGCACCGCCGTCGGGGTCGAGCGCGGCCCGGTCGCGCGCTGGGTCAGCGAATTGCGCGCCGCCATCAGATCGGCCGCGGGCAAGGTGTGCAGCCGCAGGAAGCCGCGCCGCTCGCTCAGCGACCAGCGCCTGTCGTCGGGCACATGGTTCCACTGCCAGACCCGCCCGAGTGCCGGCCCGGAGAACCTGTCGTCGCGAGCATAAGGCGCGAACGCCTTCTGCATCACGCCGGTCGCCGGCTTCACCCAGGTCCGCGGCGTGCGCCCTAGATTGCCCGGCAGCCCGAAATAGGGCCAGCCGTCCTGCCACGTCACCGGCGACAGCCCGGTCAGCCGTCCGAGCGAATTGAAGTCGGTCATCGAGAAGCCCCACCACGCGCCCCCGGGCGTCTGGACCAGCCCGCCCTGGTGGAGCACGTTGCGTCCCAGGTTGGTGGTCGACGGCACGATGTCGAACGGCGGCCGGGGGTCGCCGCGGTGGCGATAGCCTTCCGCGCTGCCCCAGCCTTCGTCGAGACTGACCGCGTGGTTCACTTCATACGGCCCATAAGGCTTGTCGGCGCGCGCCACCGGCATCCGCATCCGCCCCGAATACCAGGCGCTGGTGATGAAATAGCGCCCGTCGATCTTGTAGAGATGCGCGCCCTCGCCCATCCCCTGATCGGCGGAGATGATCACCCGCTCGCTGCCCGGCACCAGATCGTCCAGCGCTGCGTTGAGCTGCGCCATCCTAACTTCGCGATAGCCCCACACGACGTAGACCTTGCCGTCATCGTCGAACAAGACCCCGAGATCGTGGAGCGAACGCTTCATCGGCGTCCGCGTCCACGGCCCCGCCGGATTGGTCGCGCGGAAGACCTGCGTGGTGTGGCCGTTGACGTTCGAGAAGATGTAGAAGACGCCCTTGTGGTAGCGAAAGCTCGGCGCCCAGATGCCCTGTCCGTAGATCGCCTTGCCACCTTCGAGCCGCATCTCGGGGCCGAGATCGAGCCGGTCGAAGACATAGCCGAGCAGCTTCCAGTTCACGAGATCGCGCGAGTGCAGGATCGGCAGCCCCGGCATGCTGTGCATCGTCGTGCCGGTCAGATAATAATCCTCGCCCACCCGGATCATGTCCGGGTCGGAGAATTCGTCGTAGAACAACGGATTGGTGAACGTCCCGTCGCCATTGTCGGCGGTCCAGGTCTGCCCGGCGGCCGGCAGCCCTGCCAGGCACAGCAGCATCGCCATCCACAGCCGCAACGCCCCGTTCATCACTCTCTCCGCTCGTTACCCTCAGTTGCAGGGGCTATTGGGCCGGGCGCGACGCTGTCAAATCAATTGTCCGACTAATCTACTGCACGCAGCGCGCGACCAGCGCCTCGGCACGCGCGCCGTCGAGTCCCTGCCGCACGCTGGCGCACGCGCGCCCCTGGCCGTCGACCGCCAGGGCGAACGGCAGCCCGCTGGTCTCCGCCGCCACTGCCTTTGCCAGTTGCCGCCGAATCGCCGGCTCGGGCCGCCAGCGCTGCGCCGCGGGCACCGCCTCGATCATCATCCGTGTGGCCGGCGTGTCGTCGAATGGCACCACCAGCACCCGGAACGGCCGCGCCCCGCGCGCGATCGCGGGGAGCCGTGCCAGTTCGGCATGGCAGGGCGCGCACCACGAGGCGACGAACAGCAATACGCTATCGGGCGGATAGCGGCCCGGTTCGGCGGCGGCGGCCAGTCCGAACAGCAGCAGGCCGATGGCCACCCCTCTGACTGCTCCGCCCGCTTGACTGCACCTCGACATTGTCACGAGCCCGTGATTTGATGTTGTAAACAGGGGGATATCATAATGACCCAAGTCATTCTCGCGCTTTTACTTGCCGGCCAGACCGCGACGCCGCAGGCAGCGCCCGCCAAACCCAGCTTCCAGCAATCGTTCGATCTCGCGACCAGCGCCGCGCTCGAAGGCCGATGCGCCGAAGCGGTCCGCCTCTTCGAGAGCATCGAAACCGCTCCCAGGATCGCACGCAACGCGATGGTGCGCGCCGCGATCGACGTGCGCAAGGGCGGCTGCCTCGTCGAACTGGGGCGTCTCGAGGAGGGCGAGGCGGCAGTCCGCCGCGGTCTCCCGGCGCTCGCCGGCAAGGGCGAGGACTTCGCCATGGAAGTCCGCCAGGCGCATCTCGCGCTCGGTCGGCTGAGTGCCCAGCGCTTCGATTATGCCGCTGCCGCGGCCGAATACCGCCAGGCACTCGAAGGCGCGGCCGGCAAGGAGCGGCTGCGGCCGCTGCTCGCGCTGTCGCAGGTGCTCGCCTTCGATCAGGACGGCGAGGCGCTGCTCCATGCCGGCGAGGCGCGGTCCATCGCGCTCGCCGATGCCACGCTGGGCAAGCGCGAAGTCGCTACGGTCAAGACGCAATACGCCCGGGTGCTGCTCAATCAGGGCCGCCACAAAGAGGCCTATGCCGAATTGAAGGACAGTCTGCGCAAGCAAGGCGGGCTCGATTTCAAGGTCGACCTCGCCGATCTCGCCACCCGCTCCGATCTCGCCATCGCCGCGTCGCTCAACAAGGATCACGATGCCGCGCGCAAATATCTCGCTTACACCGGCGCCGGCCGGTTCAAGGACACGCCGTTCGACCGCGCCAGCTCGATGCAGCCGCCGCTGTGCGGCAGCGCGACGGGGCTGAAGCCCGAGGATTTCGCCATCGTCGAATTCTCGCTCGCCGAAGAAGGCCATGTCCTCGGCGCGATGCCGATCTACGCCACCGGCGGGCGCACCGCCGCGATCGCCTTCGCCCGCGCCGTGGCCGACTGGTCGTGGAAGCCCGAGGCGATCAAGGCGATCCCGCCGCTGTTCCGCTATGCCACCCGGGTCGAGATACGCTGCACGCTGGCGGGCTAGCGGCCGGCGCTGACCACCCCGCTGGCCGAAGCCTATGCCGAATGGATGGAAGGCCTCGGCAAGCCCGAGCCGGGCTGGACGGGGCAGCCCGATGCCAAAGCGGCGGCGCTCCAGCGCGCGGCGCTGGCGCAGGCCCGCGCCGCCCGGGATCGCCCCGGCCAGCTCGCCGCCTTGCTGGCGCTGGGGACCAATCCGGTGCTCGGCGAGCCCGAACGCCGCCCGCTGCTCGACGAAGCGGTGGCGCTGGCCGACACCCTGAACGCGCCGCCGCCCGCGCGCACCTATGTCGCGATCGAACAGAGGATGGCGAACAGCGACAATGGCCGCGAATATCGCGAGAAGCTCCGCGCGCTGCTCGCCCGGCCCGAGGTCGCCGGCCAGCCGGTCGCCGCCGCGACGCTTCGGCTGCTGATCGCGGCACCCGGCTACAAACTGCCTTCGCCGGGCGACGCCGAGACCCTGCTCGCCGCGGTGACCACGGCCTCCGAACTGCCCGCCCAGCACCCGCTCAAGGTCGCCGCCTTGCTCCAGCAGGCCAATGGCGTCGCGGCGAAGGGCGATCTCGAGGGCGCCCGCCGCCTGTTCGAGCAGACCGGCCTCACCACCGAGCAATGCGCCTTTCTCGGCCTCCAGCCGGCGATGCGCCGCCCCGGCACCTCGTCGGCCGATTATCCGATGGACGCGGTCCAGATGGGGTTCGAGGGCTGGGTCCGCACCGAATTCGACGTCGCCACCGACGGCAGCACGATCCGCCCGCGCGTCCTCACCGCCTATCCGCCCTTCGTGTTCGACGAAGCGGGCGCCAAGATCAGCAACGGCTTCCGCTACACCGCCAGCTATCGCCCCAAGGGCGGCGTCGCCTGCACCGGCCGGCAGGAATCGGTGAAGTTCCTGCTCCCATAAGGCGCATCATCGAGCCCTCAAATCCTCCCCCGCCAGGGGGAGGTGGCAGGCGCAGCCTGACGGAGGGGGAGGAGTCACGACGGCCGGAGGGTTGATCACCTCTCCCCGCCGTCGCCTCCCTTTGGCGGGGAGGATCGAACGACCGCCAAACATCGACGCCGACCGCCCGCAACCCTCACATCGCCTGGAACACCCCGCACGCGATCCGCCCGCCCGAATTGCCCGAGGGGTCCGTCTTGTAGTCGTCGGCAGTCGCGTGGATCACGATCGCCGCGCCGTCTTCGTCGAGCAGTTGCTGATAGGTGCCGCCGGGCAAGGTGAAGATCTCCCGGTCGCGCCCGCCCGCGGCCATCTGGAGATTGGGCATGTCGCCGGCATGCGGCCCCGCCGGATTCTCCTTGCCGTGCTGGTGCGCGGTCGGGTTCCAATGCGGTCCGGCGCTCGCGAAATCGGGCGCCTCGCACTTGCCGACGGTGTGAACATGCATGCCGTGCGGCCCGGCGGGCAGATTGCCCGCCTCGACGATCACCCGGATCGTGCCGTCGACTTCCTCGGCCACCGCGGTGCCGATCTTCTCGCCCGCCGGGTTCACGATATCCGCCTGTGCCCGGTAATGCCCCGCCATGTAGCGGGCATTCTGCTCGGGAGTCGCGCACCCGCCGAGCACCGTCGCGGCCGTCACCACCATCATCGCCACGCGCTTCATGCCGTCCACTCCCTGACTCGATCCTGCCCTACTAATGGACCGGCGCCGCGCACGTTCCAAGACCCTCAACGCGCGCCGAGACAGTCTCCGTCGCGCTTCCCGCTCACGCTGCCGACGTCGAGCGCGATCTTCGCCCGCCGCGAGAAGGTCAGCGCCTGCCAGCGCCCGCTATTCCCCACCGCGGTCCGGCTGCGCAAGAAGGTCAGATGGAGCAAGGCATATTGCTCGGGATCGATCCGGCCCTTGTCGATCATGCAGCGCCACTGCGCGACGTTCCAGGCCCAGTCGCGCCCGACGCCGTCCTGGTCGATCGTCCGCGACAGCCCGGCATACCAGTCGAAGATCGCGGCCAGCCGGTCGCGGCGCTCGCTCTCGGGCATCGCGGCGAGCTTCGCCCGCAGCCGCGCCAGATCCTCGTCGGCGGGAAAGAAGCCCTGCTGCACCTTGGTGTCGATCGCCCAGCGCACCTTGCGCATCGTGATCGCCTCGCCCGCGAACACCCGCAGCAGGTCGCGCCGCACCTCGAGCAACAGCGCGACATAGGCGTCGGTCTGCACCTGCAGCATCGCGTCGCTCTCGAAGATCGCAGTCAGTTCGCGCAGCATCACGCCGTCGAGCTTGCCGTCGCCCCCATGCGCCGCGAGAATCCCCTTGCGGCACTTGTCCGCCACCGGCACCTTCAGGCACCCTCGCGAAAACAGCAATTTGCCATGGACCGGCGCCAGCGCCTTGCGCGTCCGAGCGAACCTGCCCCGCAGCCGCTTCTTCCACGCCTTGAGCACCGGCTGGAGGCTGCCGGTGCCGTAATTCCACTGGCTCATCCCCACCGACACCAACTGGCTGTCGAAATTGCCCACCGGCATCGCCCAGCAGCCCATCGTCTCGGGGATCGAAGTCTCGGCCATCCGTTCGAACACCGCCGCGCGGTCGAGCCCGATTTCCGCCAGCAGCGCCGCCGCCGCGGGATCGATCCGCAGGAACGCCGCGTCCCCCACCCGCCGGCATTCGGGCACCGGCGTCGGCGCGGCCGGCGGCAGCGCCTGCGCGCCCGCCGCCGCGCTCCACAACAGCGCTCCCGCGAGCGCGAGCGGCCTCAGCATCGCCGCCGCCGATGGTTCGATCTTCGCCAAGCTGCCCCTCCGCATCCGCTCCCCTCCCCCAGCGGAACGCGAGCAAGCGATTCACTATCGCGCAAATGCGGCGGCAGGTCAGCCCTCGTTCCCCGGCAACGGTTTCCCGAAGGCTTCGCGCCATTCGCGGTTCTGCTCTTCGCGCGTCACGCCGAGTATCCGTCGCTGCGCCGCCGCCAATGCCTTGATCAGCGCGGCATTGGTCTCCTCGCGCGTCGCCGGCTTGACCGCATATGCGCTGCTCCCGGACCGCTGCGCCGCGGCACCTTTGCCCGTCTCGCCGCCGGCCTGCTGCACCAGCGTGCGCAACAGCGATTCCGAATAGCGCCAGCGATGCCCCACCACTTGCCCGCCATGCAGGATCGGCTCCTCCCAGCCGAGCACCGCGCGCTCATACGCCGCCTGCTCGATCGTGACTGCCTGGGTATCGAGCGCCGTCTGCCAGTCCGCCGCGAAGCGCGCGCAGTCGTCGCGCAGCCGATAGGCCGAAGTCGACGAGATCCGCGCCCGCTTGCAGGCATCCGCCACCGATCCGGTCTCGGAGAGCGCGCGCAGGAACAGCTTGCGCCGCACGTCGCTCCAGCCATCGCGCCGCAGCCGACGGTCGCCCAACGGCGTCTCGCCCAATGCCCGCACCACCGCGCCCTGTTCGGCGATCCACGCCGCCTGCTGCTCGGCGACCACCGCGTCCCAGCGCGCCGCGAACCCGGCATCGCGCCGCCGCCGCACATACGCCGCCGAAGTCGACCGCCCGATCGCCGCCGCTGCCTCGCGCGCCCGCCCGGTCAGCCGCAATGCGAGCAGAAACGCCTGTTCGGTATCGCCAGTCCAGCGCGCAAACGGCTTTGCGGCGGGCTGGCGGGTCCAGTCGGGCGGCGTGGACATTGGATGCGACTCCCTGATCGAGTCGAACCATTTATGCGTTGATTTCCAACATTGAAAGAACCAAATAGGAACGCCGCGCAATCCTCCCTCGCGCAGCGAGGGAGGTGGCACGCGCAGCGTGACGGAGGGGGCCTGGCCGCAAGCGAGACACACCCGGTCATCACGCCGCGCCTCGCAAAGCCGCGTCGGCGGCAAACAGAAAGGGGCGCCCGCAATGCGAGCGCCCCTCCCGTCCGGACCGCCTGCGTGCGAGCGGCCCGGCCTGTCTTTCCGCGTCGGCCTTACATGCCGTTGGACAGGTTGGTATCCGGGTCGTTGGTCCGCATGTCCTCGGCCTTCTGGTCGCCGATCTCGCGGGTCGCAGCGGCCTGGTTGTCGAGCGCGTCCTCGGCAGCGGGGGTCGTGGCGTTATCCGCCGCCGCATCGAAATTGTCGGCGACGGCCTCGGCGTTGGCCTCGATATTGTCCGCGGCCTGCTCCTGCGGCGAGCTGTTGCATGCCGAAAGCGCGGCGAGAGCGGCAACGGCGCTCAAAGCGAAAATCTTCTTCATGATCGACTCCCCAAGTCTCCACTGGACGCGACGGCGTCCAACCGGATCGCGTGAGGAAGCAACGAGGCGGGGTTTTGTTCCGGGGATGTAACGCCCGGAGGTGACGAGGGGATCGCAGCAGGCGGTCATTCACCCTTTCGGGCAAAAAAGCGCCACGACCGGGCCGGACCGATCCAATAACGCACCTGACAACTCGCCTCGCTCCGCATCGACCGCGACGGATTCGAACGTCTCCGCGCATCGACCTTGGGCGACGGACACGGTGAATACGGTGTTGCGCGAGGGGTGGGGCCTTAGCTTTCAGCATGCGACGCAGGCAGATAGCGCCCTCATTGCAGATCGACAGGTATGCGGCGTACGTCGTTCATAACCGCCGATCTCAAATCTAAGCGGCCCCTAACCACCTCGACGCCACCTACGTCGCTAGCCTTCATCACTTAGTAGCTGTCAATCGCTACTTAGGGTAGCATCACCTTGCGATTGACGCCCCCTCTTGGAAACCGCACCTTATGCCAGCGCAATAGGCGCCACGCGGCCAAGTTTCGGGTGTTGGGGATCTGGCTGGTCAGCGCTGGTGAGCAGGTCAGATTAGCTACTAGTTCAACCACCTCATCAAGCGCTAGATTGTGCCGATATTGGTCGAAGGTGGCTTTAAATGTCGCACCGAAATGACGCTGCGCATGGAGCGTAAGGTTGTAGCTCAGCGCTGCCATGACCCCACAGCTCATGGCTAAGAACAGATCTAGGAAGAAACCCGGAGAGGTCGGAAGTGCATTCGGGGCAACTAAGTCGATCAGCGCATAAATAATCATTATCGGGACAGCAATCGCAAACGCGAGCGATAGATACAGCAATCCGTCGGCATGAGCCTGCTGATTGTCGATTTCTTCCCGAATCTCCTTATCGATAGCCAGCCAAATACGTGGCCAGAAAAATACGGCATCAAGTCCATACTTTATTCGAGGGTATTGCTCAAACTCAGCGATAATGTTTCCGATCCGCGTGGGCCAGAGTGGCTTATAGCTGGCGGTTTGGGGAACGAGTGGGAAATCCGAAAGGTGGATGGCATTTTCGAGGTAGATTCGGTTGGCGTTCATAGCCGCCACGCCCATCCGCCGGTTCGACAAACGTTGAACATCGTTGTGACGCATCGCCAGATAAATCTGCAGGAGGCGCGCGCGCTGTAGTCGAACCCCGAACCTCCATAGGCGATCAGGCCAATATCGCCGGCCTTCGAAAGCCATGTAGATCGGCATGTCCATGACGACGAAAGCCCAGCCGAGAATAAAGATCGCTATCGGTATCAGATAGGCGGGAGGTAGAGCTACATGAAGCAATGCGAGCGCGGCGACGATGAACCTCCACAGTACCACCGTCAGCACCGCGCCTGGAAATACCACGCGGAAGAAAAGCCGGTTTCCGAAGGTGATGGGCAGCTTCACCGCCTAGCCCCTCGGGCCATCTCCAGTGCCGTGAGTGCCGCTAAGGCTCAGGTTCACCGCGCTGACCTTGCCGTTGAGTCCGGTTTCCAGCTCGTACGACACGCGCTGGTCTTGGCGCAGCGTAGTCAGCCCGGCACGCTCGACCGCGCTGATGTGAACGAATGCGTCCTGCCCGCCGGTTTCGGGAGCGATAAAGCCATAACCCTTGTCGGCGTTGAAGAACTTGACCGTGCCCTTTATCGCCATCGACAACCCCTTTTTTCTGGCACTTTCGATAGCACATCTTCAATTCATTGTCACTGTAGTCCTAGAGCAAGAATTCCTAGTTTTCCGGCGACCCTTTGAGCGGTTGCTTTGACTGACCCGCTGAGCTGTTTCTCTATCGACTGCCACGCCACAAGCTTGGCCCAGAGGTCAGGTGGCTATCAGACGATCTTGCGCTGACCGCGAACGGGTGAATTCAACACTTGGGCCGAATGTCAGCTATCCCCGCATTTGGTGAAAAGCGCGGGTCGGCATCGGCAAGTCCGGCCCTTCTGTGCCGCCGCCCTCCCCACACCCTTCCCCTCCCCTCCCCCCCTTGCTAAGGCCCCGCAC
>JASLBO010000553.1 GCA_030146605.1 Sphingomonas sp.
CACGCTGATCAAACGCACGCTCGAACGCCATTCGTTGCGCGCCGGCCTGCTGGAGATAGAGCTTACCGAGAGCGCCGCGGCGGCGGATGTGCGCCGCGCCGAACGACTGTTCGAAGCGCTGCACGGGCTCGGCATTCACATCGCGATCGACGATTTCGGCACCGGCTTCTCCAGCCTTTCGGCGCTGCGTGCGCTCGCCTTCGACAAGATCAAGATCGATCGCCAGTTCGTCACCGAAGTCGAGCGCCGCCGCGACAGCCAAGCGATCTGCCAGAGCATCATCGCGCTCGCCCGCGGGCTTGGGATCCGGGTGCTCGCCGAAGGCGTCGAGCGGCAGGAGGAATATCTGTGGCTGCGCCGTCACGGCTGCTCCGAGTTCCAGGGCTATTATTTCTCGCCGCCCCTCGGTGGTGCCGAGTTCCAGTCTTTCGTCCGCAACCCCGCCCCGCTTCGCGACCGGCTCGTGCTCGATGCGCGGCAGGTCCAGTCAACGCTCTCCCGAAGGCTCGTCCGATGAACCACCGCCCGTTCCTGCGTTTTGCCGCGTTCGCCTGTCTTGCCGCGCTTGCAGCGTGCGCGAAGGGCCCGCCGCCGCAGCCTGCCGCAGTCGTCGCGCCGCTGAAGGACAGCGAGATCGAAGGCATCCAGGCGCTGCTGATGCGCGGCGATCCCAAGGGCGCCGAGAAGGCGCTCAAGCCTCTGCTCAAGCGCGAGGCGATGAATCCCAAGCTGCAGCTGCTCCGCGATTCGATCGCGGGCGATCCCAAGGAACTGCTGGGGCCGACCAATTATCCCTATACGGTGCGCGCCGGCGAGACGATCGAGCAGATCGCCGAACGCCTGCTCGGCAACCGGCTCAAGGCCTATCAACTCGCCCGCTACAACGATCTCGCCAATCCCTCCGCGCTAGCCGCGGGGCAGGTGCTGCGGATTCCGGGATCGCTGCCGCGGCCAAAGCCGCAGCCTGCGCCAGAGCGTCCGTCGCGTGCGACACCTGCGACCGCGCCGCGACCCAGGCCGGCGGCACCGGCGCCTGTAACCGCACCGGCCAAGCCAGTCGCCAATCCGGCAGCGGCGCAGCGCGCGCGTTCGGCGGGATTGGCCGCGCTCAATCGCGGTGCGGTCCGGCAGGCGGTGGGGCTCTTGCAGCGGGCGCATGCGCTCGATCCGGGCAACCCGGTGATCCTGCGCGACTTGCAGCGGGCGCAGCGCATAGCCGCGACGGTGCGGGCCCGCCAATAGGAAGAAATCCTTAAGTTCCCGCCGCTAAGCTGAGTCTCTCAGCGAGTGGAAGACGTGATGGACAGGCTGGGTCGGTACAGGATCGAAGCGCGGATCGGCGAGGGCGCGATGGCCGACGTGTTTCGCGCGCACGATCCCGATATCGGGCGTGTCGTCGCGATCAAGGTGTTGAAGCCCGATTATCGCCGCGATCCCGAGCTCGGCGCGCGCTTCCTGCGCGAAGCGCGTGCTGCGGGCGCGCTCAATCATCCCAATATCGCGACGATCTACGATGTCGGCGAGGCCGACGGCGTTCCCTATATCGCGATGGAGCTGATCGACGGACGTCCGCTCGACATGGTGCTCCAGGCCCAGGGCCGGATGCCGTTCGAGCGCGTGCTGGCGCTCGGCGCGCAGCTGGCGGACGCGCTTTCCTGGGCACATGCGCAGGGCGTCGTCCATCGCGATGTCAAACCGTCGAACATCCTGCTCTCGTCGGACGGCAGGACCGCCAAATTGCTCGATTTCGGCGTGGCGCGGATCGGCGAGAGTGACGGCCATCTGGCCCGCACCCAGGCAGGGCAGATGATCGGCACGCCGCGCTACATGAGCCCCGAACAGGCGCTCGGCCTGCCGGTGGATCCGCGTTCGGACCTGTTCTCGCTGGGCGCGGTGCTCTACGAGATGGTCACCGGCAAGGGCGCGTTCGACGCAACGGGGCTGGCCACGCTGGCGCTCCAGATCGCGCAGGAGAAAGTTGCGCCGATCGAGCGTTCGGCGGCGGATTGCCCGCCGGGTTTGCGTCAGATCATCGACAAATTGCTCGCCAAGAAGCCCGACCAGCGCTTTGCCGACGGCGCGCAGCTGCTCCAGGCGCTGCGCCGCGAAGCTGCCGCGCTGACTACCGATGACAGCGTGACGCGCCGCGGGCTCTCGCTGCGCTTCAAGCTGCCGCTGGCGCTGGTGAGCATCACCCTGATCGCGCTGTTGCTCAGCATCTCGACGATCCTGACCCGCCAGCAACATGCGCTCGAACATATGGCGATCGCTTCGGGCGAGACGATCGCCACTTTCGTGACCAAGAATGCCGCGGTGTCGCTCGCGGACAATGCCGGACTGCCGCCCGAGCAGCAGGACTGGACGCCGCTTCAGGCCTTCGTCGCCGCCGCGAGCCAGGATGGCGGGGTGCGCGGCATCGTGGTCGTGGATGCGGGGGGCACGATCCGCGCGGCCAGCGATGGGCGTCTCGTCGGGCAACGCTATGCAGCGCCCGCCGGCGAACAGCGGCTGAGCAGCGGCAACCTTGCCGTGACCAATGCGGCCGACGGAAAGGGGGGTGCGCTGCGCTTCGTCCGTCCGATCCGCTATGCGGGTGCCGATTTCGGCTCGGTCGACATCCTGCTGCCACGCACCTCGCTCGACGCGGCGATGACGAACGCGCGCACGCTGATGATCGCGCTGGCCTCGATCATCATGCTCGTCGTGCTGGCGATCGGCTATATGAGCGGTGCCATGGTCGTGCGGCCGCTGCGCCGGCTCCAGCAGAGCTTCGACGAGGCGCGGGCACAGGGCTTCGCGTTGCGTATCTCGCATCGCCGCCGTGACGAGATCGGCGCATTGTTCGACGGCTTCAACCGGCTCGCCGCCGAGATCGAGCCGCGGCTGCACGGCACCGCTGTCGAAGAGCCCGCGCTCGAGGCGACGTGCATCCAGATCGCACCGAAGCGCGCGGCATAAGCATGTACATGCTCCAGCTTTTCGACGTGGACGATGCGGTCCAGCCGATCGATGCGCGGCTGCTGCGCGACGGTGCGATCCGCATCGGCCGCGACACGAAGTGCGACTGGCCGATCGCCGACCCCGACCGTGCGCTATCACGCGAGCACTGCGAGATTGCGGCCTCGGCTGACGGGCTGATCATCCGGCCGATCGGCACCAACGGCGTGTTCGACGACGCGACCGGCGATCGGCTTGCCGATCTGGTCGACGTGCCCGTGACTGTTCCGTTCACGCTGCGGATGGGTCGCTTCCGGATCGCTGCGACGCATGCGCCGCTCGACGACGAGGTGACGGACACGTCGCGCACGATGGTGCTGACGCCTCCGCTCGGTGCGTCGATCGAGATCCCCACAGACTGGGTCGATGCCCAGCCAATCCCCAATTCCGGCGGCGAATCGCTGCTCGAAGCATTTTGCCGTGGCGCCGGGCTCGATGCTTCCGTGCTGTCGAGCGAGGAGCCGGTGGAGGTGATGGAGCGCGCCGGTGCGGTCTATCGCCAGATGGTGCTCGGCATCGCCGATCTGATGGTCGAGCGGGATCGCGCGCGCGGCCGCTACAACCTCACCCGAACGACGATCGGCGGCTCGGGCAACAACCCGTTCAAATGGGCACCGACGCAGCGTCTCGCGACCGACTTGCTCCTCTCCGGCGTCGGTGGCTTTTTGTCGGGGCCGGCCGCGATCAGCAACTCGCTGCAGGATGTGAAGCGGCATCTGATCGCCACCTTTGCCGGGCTGCAGGCTTCGCTTCGCCAGGCAGTGACGACGTTCGATCCGCGCGAGATCGACGCTGCCGTGGCGAAGAACGGGTCGTTGCTGAAGAGCAAGCACGCGCTCCAGAGCCATGAAATCGAGGCGCGGCACGCCGATCTGGCGAAGCAGCTCGACGGCGCCGAGGGCACGCTCGATCGGGCGTTCGTCCAGGCCTATGCCGCTGCCGAGCAGGGCAAGTGAGTCCGACATTGGCGCGCCCCGACGCATCTCTCGCGTTCCACTCGGTATCGCGGAGCCATGTCGGCCGGGTGCGCAAGGTCAATGAGGACCGCGTCCTCGACCGGTCCGACCGTGCCTTATGGGCCGTAGCAGACGGGATGGGGGGGTATCGCGGCGGCGATATCGCAGCCGATCTGACGATCGCCGCGCTTCGCAGCCTTGCCGACGCACCGGCGCGGATTACCGGCGCTGCGATCCTTGCGGCACTCGACCGCGCGAACGCCGAGATCCTTGCGCGCGGCGAGGAAGCTGGCGGGGTCATCGGCTCGACGATCGTCGTCCTGCACATCGCCGATGGGGAGGCGCAGATCTTCTGGGCAGGCGACAGCCGCGCCTATCGCTTGCAGAGCGGCGCCTGGCAGCAGCTCACCAGCGATCACAGCCTGGTTCAGCAACTGCTCGATCAGGGACTGATCGATCGCGCGCAGGCGGCACGCCATCCGCAGGGGCATGTGATTACGCGTGCTCTGGGCGTCGAAGGCGCGGTGGAAGTGGAGACGGTCTCGTTCGTGCCGGACGCGGGGGAGGTTCTGCTGCTCTGTTCGGACGGGTTGAGCCGATCGCTCGCCGTCGAAACCCCGTCGGAGCTCGACTCCATCGACGCGAGCGCTGCGGACCGGATTCTCGCTCGAGCGCTGGAAAATGACGGTAGCGATAACATCAGCTTTGTGATCGTTTCTGCCGCTTAAATCCTTCGGACTCCACGCGTTCTGCGGTTTTCAGCCGCGGCTGGCAATTGCGCGTTGACATATGAGTACCGTTAAGTAGGATTCGGTACCAGTATGTGAAACAATTACACCGAGTTATGGTAGCGCTACCATTCAATATGGGGTGCCTTTGCCGGGACAAAACGGGAATTGTCCGTGTCCGGCGAATACCTGACGGGTGGTAAGTGATGGAGGGGATGAATATGGCAAATCTAGATACACGTTCGCGTCTGCTTTGCGGGGCGGCACTCGCCGCGGCAGGGCTGCTGCAGGCTATTCCCACATTGGCGCAGACTGCGCCCGCGTCCGCCGCGACGACGCAGGACCCGCAGGCCGATGCGGCTGACGCGCAGGAAGGCGAGATCGTCGTCACCGGCTCGCGTATCGCGCGCAACGGCTTCGATGCATCGACGCCGGTCAACGTGCTCGGCTCGGAGGACATCAAACTCTCGGGCAATCTCAACATCGAAAAGTCGCTGGCGCAATTGCCGCAGGCGATCGGTTCGCAGCTCGGCAGTGCGACCTCGAACACCGTGCCCGGGGGCTTCGCCGACGTGAACCTTCGCGGCTTCGGCGCGACGCGCAACCTCGTGCTGGTCAACGGCCGCCGCTATGCCATTTACGGCCCCGAGCAGGTCGTCGACCTCAACACCATCCCGTCTACGTTGATCGAGCGGACCGAGATCGTCACCGGCGGCTCGTCGGCGGTTTACGGATCGGACGCGATCACCGGCGTGGTCAACTTCATCACCCGCGACGATTTTCAGGGCATCGAGGCCCGTATGCAGCTCAACGTCGACTATCCGACGGCGACGCCGGTCTACAATGTCGACCTGACCGCCGGGACCAATTTCGCCGGCGGCCGCGGCAATATCGTCGTCTCGGCCAATTATCTGATGCGCAACAGCATCACCCGTGGTGAACGCGGCGACTTCGCGTTCGAATCGCTGTCCGACGGCTGCACAATTCCCGGTTCGGGCGGACGCGACACTTCGGGCACGCCGTTTGCGGTGCCTGCGGGCCAGACCTGCACCGCGGCGGGCGGCGAACTCGGCTTCCTCGCCGGCGGATCGGGCGACATTCCCAACGGCCGCTTCTCGGGCATCCCGGCTGCAGGCGGTTCCAACGCGGCGCTCAACGCGGCCTATGCCGCGGCGGGGCTGGGCGGGCTGGGGTCGCGCGGCTTCACCTTCAACAGCCCGGGGACCGCGGCGCGGCCAGCGCTCACGCCGCAGGACGATTTCAATCTCGGCCCCGACAACTACCTGATCCAGCCGCAGGAACGCTGGATGGTCAACAGCTTCGGCCATTACGACCTTACCGACGGCATCACGGCCTATATGGAGCTGCATTACTCGCGCAATAAGGTCGCGGCACGACTGGCGCCGACCAATGTCGGGTCGCCGACGCTGTTCAACGTCAACAGCCCCTATCTCAGCCCGCAGCTGCGGGAGGTATTCCGCCAGCTCGACCTTGCCGAGACCGGGACGACCACGGTGACCAGCGGCACCGCGACCCGCACCACGGTGGCGGGCGACGGGCTCGCACTGGTCACGGCGGGACGGCGCTATGTCGAGGTTGGGCCGCGCAAGGCGACCGAAACCCGCAACGTCTATCGCGGCGCCTGGGGAATCCGCGGCGATATCGGCAGCGTGTCCGAGAACGTGCTGAGCAACCTGAAGTTCGACCTCTATTACACCCATTCGCGCAGCGAGAACGAGCTGCTGCTCCAGAACGCCCTGTCGCGCAGCCAGCTGCAGGCCTCGTTGCTCTCGGCCGGCGGCGCCGCGCCGGTGTGCAACATCTTCGGGCAGAACATCTCGCAAGCCTGCATCAGCGCGATCGCGATCGGCGCGACCAACCGCACCGTCGCGACCCAGCAGGTGGCGCAGGGCAGCCTGACCGGCGAATTGTTCACGCTGCCCGCCGGCCCGCTGGGCTTCTCGGTCGGCGGCGAATGGCGCAAGACCAGCGCGACCTTCTCGCCCGACGCCTATCTCTCCTCGGGCGATGTCGCCGGCTTCAATCCGGGCCTGCCGACCCGGGGCAGCGTCACGGTCAAGGAAGTGTTCGGCGAAGTCCGCGTGCCGCTGATCCACGATACGCCGCTGATCGACAGCCTCGTCGCCAACGGCGCGTTCCGTTATTCCGACTATAATCTCGACGGGATCGGCGGGGTGTGGACCTATCTCGGCGGGGCCGACTGGAAGGTGAGCCCCGACATAGCGTTCCGTGGCCAGTATCAGCGGGCGATCCGCGCCCCGAATGTCGGCGAGCTGTTCGGCGGCACGACGCGGGTAGTGGGCGTGGCGACCGATCCCTGCTCGAGCCGTGCGCCGGCGGCGCAGCAGACCGCCGCCGTCCGGGCGGTGTGCATCGCCACCGGGGTGCCGGCAGGGCAGGTATTCGGCGCGAGCGTCCAGCCCAACACGATCTTCCCGGCGGATTTCGGCGGCAACGCGAACCTTGGCGCCGAAAAGTCGGACACCTACACCGTCGGCGTGGTGTTCACTCCGCGCTTCGCTCCGCGGCTGTTCATCAGCGTCGACTATTTCAACATCACGCTCAACGGTGCGATCGCGGCGCTGGGCGGCGGGCTGCAGAACACGCTCAATCTGTGCTACAACATCCTCCAGGACGCCAATAGCGAGTTCTGCCAGGCGGTCCGCCGCAGCCCGACCACCGGCGAGATCAACGATCCCTATGTCGCCCAGATCCGCAACGCCAATACCGGCGCGCTCAAGACCTCGGGAATCGACTTCGCCGCGCGCTATCGCTTCGAAACGGGCTTCAATCCGTTTGGCGGCACCAGCTCGTTCGATCTGAATACCAGCGTCACCTATCTCCATGAATTCACTTCGACTCCGGTCGAAGCCTTCCCCAACATCAAGAATTATTGTGCGGGCTCTTTCGGGCCGACCTGCGGCCAGCCGCTGCCCAACTGGCGGGGCACCTCGCGGGTAACGTGGAACATGAACGATCTGAGCCTGAGCCTGCGGCATCGCTATATCGGCAAGGTCACGACGGACCGGTACATCGTGCCGACCCGGCAGGGCTCTAGCTCGGCCCCCGCCTTGTCGAGCATCGCCTATCCGACATTGTCGGCGCAGAATTATTTCGACGTTTCGTTCGACCTCGACGTCAACGACAAGGTCGAGGTGTTCGGCGGGGTCAACAACGTCATCGGCAACATGCCGCCGGTGACCACGCAGGGGCCGAATTCGAACACCTGGGCGGCGACCTATGACGTGCTCGGCAGCGAGTTCTTCCTCGGCGCGACGTTCAAGTTCTGAGGGCGATATGATCCTCGATCGGCGTAGATTGCTGCTCGGCGGCGCGGTCGGCGCGGTGGTGATGCTGGGCTGTCGGCCGGCCTTCGCGGCGCTTACCGAAGCCGAGCGGGGGCGCGGCTGGATCGACGTGCGCGATTTCGGTGCCAGGGGCGACGGCGTCGCGATCGATACGCCGGCGATCAACAAGGCGATCGATCATGCCGCCGCACGCGGCGGCGGGACGGTGCATTTTCCGGCCGGCACCTATGCGAGCTACACGATCCGGCTGAAGAGCCGGATCACGCTCCATCTCGACAACGGCGCGACGCTCCTCGCCGCGCCGGCGCCGCAGGACGGCCGCGGCGGCTATGATCTGGCCGAGCCGATGGACCCGGCGATCTCCAGCTTTCAGGATTTCGGCCACAGCCATTGGGCGAACAGCCTGATCTGGGGCGACGGGCTTCACGACGTCGCGATCACAGGGCAGGGGCTGATCTGGGGCAAGGGCCTAGGTCGCGGCGACGGCAAGGACGCGTGGCTCAAGGATCCCAATGGCCCCGGGACGGGCAACAAGGCGATCGCGCTCAAGAATTGCCGCAACGTGACGCTCAGCGACTTCAAGATCCTCGAAGGCGGCTGGTTCGCCTTGCTCGCGACCGGCGTGGACAATCTGACGATCGACAATGTGCTGGTCGACACCAACCGCGACGGCTTCGACATCGATTGCTGCAAGAATGTCCGCGTCTCGAACTGCACGGTCAATTCCCCGTGGGACGATGCGATCTGCCCGAAGAGCAGCTATGCCCTGGGCACTCCGCGCGTCACCGAGAACGTCACCATCTCCAATTGCCTCGTCACCGGCAATTATCAGGTCGGCTCGGTGCTCGACGGCAGCTGGAAAAAGATGCCGCCCGAATTCGCCAAGGACATCCATGGCCGGATCAAGTTCGGCACCGAGACCAATGGCGGCTTCCGCAACATCACGATCACCAACTGCATCTTCGAGGACAGCCGCGGGCTGGCCTTCCAGACAGTGGACGGCGGGATGGTCGAGGATGTCACCGTCTCGAACCTGACGATGCGCGGGATCGTCAACGCGCCGTTCTTCCTGCGGCTCGGCAAAAGGATGCGCGGCCCGGCGGGACGGCCGATCGGCACGATGCGGCGGATCTCGATCCAGAACGTGGTGAGCTCGGGCGCCAATCTGTTGCCGTCCGTAATCGCCGGGCTGACCGATCATCCGATCGAGGATGTCCGACTTTCCAACATCTATCTACAGCATGTCGGCGGCGCACCCGCCGCGATGGCCGGGCTGACGCCGCCCGAGGCCGAACTCGGCTACCCTGAAGCGACGATGTTCGGCGATCTGCCGGCGACGGGCTTCTTCATCCGCCATGCCCGCCGCATCGAGATGCGCGACGTCGAGATCGCCGTCATAGCGCCCGATCCGCGCCCGGCGTTTCGGCTCGAGGATGTCGAGGATGCCGATTTTGCCGGGCTCCGGGTGCCCAGGGGGCCGACGTTTGCGCTGGAGAAGGTGGTGAATTTCCGCAGCATCGGCGGGCGCTGGTTGAAGGACCGGGTGATCGACGGCCCGGCATCGGGGATTTTCTAGGGCGAATCCGCCCGTGGCATTGGCCCTTTCGGGCAGAGCGTCAGCGGCGGGAATTCGCTCGGGCGATGTTGGATTCGCCGCGCCTAATTTCACTATTTTCCCGGTGAATCGGCAATTCTGTTGCGTGTCTTCGTAATATTGTTGCGCCAATGGGGGCGGTGGTCTCGACGCGTTCAAAGAGCAAGCCGGCACGGCTGACCGCACGAGCAAAGCAGACGAAATCCTACATTGCAAGCACGGCCGGGCTTCCATTCACAGTCGTGTTGCAACGGGACCCCGGCCTCTTCACAGCCGGGCGCGTGGCACGATTCGGGCAGCGGTCGGTTGTGAGCGAAGCCGCTCTTCACCCAGTCGTGAAGCAAAGCTCACGATTGGAGTTGCCGATGATGCCATCCCTGTTCGACGCCGCGGCACTCGCGGCCCAAACGCCGAAGCTCGAAGAGCATTATTTCGCAATCCTGTTCCTGCTGGGCGCGATGATCCTCGTGGTTTCGTGGATGCCGATCGTCCTCAAGAAGCTTCCCCTTTCGCTCCCGATCGTCTGCGTCGCCATGGGATTCATCCTGTTCTCGTTTGCACCGTTCTCGAGCTGGGC
>JASLBO010000562.1 GCA_030146605.1 Sphingomonas sp.
TCGCCTCGCGCTCGGTGGATTCCTCCGTCGTGGTCCTCCCCGGCTGCGGGCTTCAGGGCGGCGTGCGCATTCCCACCCAGATCCGCCCGACGCTCAAGGTCAGGGCAGCGACGAGCATCTCGATCTTCGTCGCGCGCGACCTCGATTTCACCAGCGTCGAGGCGCGATGACCGGCGCCGCTGCCGAGCGCGAGGGGCAGGTCTATCTCCGCTCCTATCTCGCGCCGCTCACCGGCATGCTCGCACGCCCCGACGTCACCGACATCTATGTCAACCGCCCGCATGAGATCTGGGTCGAGACGCTGGGGGGCGCGATCGAACGCCACGACGCACCTGCGCTCGACGTGGCGACGCTCGAGCGGCTGGCGCGCCAGATCGCCGCGCTCTCGCATCAGGGGATCAGCCGCGAGCACCCCCTGCTGTCGGCCAGCCTGCCCGACGGCGCGCGTGTTCAAATCGCGGCACCTCCCGCCACCCGGGGGCCGATGGCGATCGCCATCCGCAAGCATGTCACGTCCGATCTGTCGCTTGCCGACTATGCGGCGGCGGGCGCCTTCGCCGCCACTCGCCATGCGGGCGAAGGCGACGCAATCAAGGCGCAGCTGGCTGTCATGCTCGACGCCGGCGACATTGCCGGGATGCTCGCCGCGGCGGTCCGGGCACGCAAGAACATTCTCGTCTCGGGAGGCACCTCGACCGGCAAGACCACTTTCCTCAATGCGCTGATCCGGGAAATTCCTGCGGAGGAGCGGCTGATACTCATCGAGGACACACCCGAACTGCAGCAGCATCACGACAATCTGGTCGGACTGCTCGCGGTGCGCGGCGCGCTCGGCGAAGCGCGGGTGAGCACCACCGACCTGCTCGCCGCGTCGCTGCGCATGCGCCCCGACCGGATCATCCTCGGCGAGCTGCGCGGCGAGGAGGCCTATACCTACCTGCGGGCCGTCAACACCGGCCATCCGGGCTCGATGAGCTCGGTGCATGCCGATTCCGCGGAGCGCGCAATCGAGCAGATCGTGTTGCTGGTGCTCCAGGCCGGCACCCAGCTCAGCCGCGAGGACGTTCATCACTATGTGCGCAGCACCGTGGACGTATTCGTCCATCTCTCGCGCAGCGGCGGGAAGCGCAACGTGTCGGAAGTATTACTGGCATGATCGGCGGCGCCTTTTCAACCCTCGTCTCCGCCTCACTGGCGGATCCGGTTGAACCGGGTCCGCTTTTGAACGCGGTAACGTGGATCGAGGGCACCGCCCTGGGGACAATCGCCACCATCATCGCGGTCCTTGTTGTCGCCGGTATCGGGCTGTCCATGCTTACAGGCCGCATCCATTGGCGTCAGGGGCTGACCGTCGTCATCGGGTGCTTCGTCGTGTTTGGCGCTCGTGGAATAGCGGACGGGATCCTGAACATGGCGCGCGGTACATCCGGGCACGCCGAACTGGCCGAAAAGGAGCCCGCGCCCTCGCCTCTTGCGTCGGCTCCCAAGACGCCAACGCCCCCGCCGGCAGCATACGACCCCTACGCTGGTGCCTCAGTGCCACCTCGTTAGACTAATTCCTCCGCAAGGACGACCATCGATAATACGATAGTTCCGACATGGACCGTGCGACAGTTAGGCTCCGCGGGTGGAATACCAGATTTTCGCGTAGATGGCTGATTTAGCTTCGGCTTCTCGCCACCGGCTGCCAGCTACCCCACACTTTTCCCCACACTTGGCGCGGGATTTTATGAGGCGCCGCGAAACAATTCGCGTCTGCTATGCGCCCACTTTCAGTCATTCTTCGACGATACTGCCGTGCCCGGAGGGCGACATTCGTTAGCTTGCACGCGAACGTAAAATTTGGCGTGCTTTATCGAAGGCTGCGACGCCATCGTGCGGGCATTCGCTGGTTACATCTTTACGGGCATTGAAGGCATGAAGCTTGGGTCCTGCAACTCCCCGGCATATCCGGATACAGTTGAACCTGTCGTAAGTCGCGACGGGCAATGACTTGACTTCTGTCCGCCTTCAACAGCTCGGCGATTGAGGCTCGACGGTTCGGGATCGAATAGAGACCGATCTTACCAACCTGAAACCTGTCATTCAAGCGAGAGTTTCCTGCAATCTGCTGGTGGCGAAGGTAAGAAAGACCCGCGTCTTCAAGGGCAGAAGATCTCGCCCGGCGTGGATCAAATGGACTGGAACGGGGTCAACCTCGAATTCGGAAAGGATGATTTCGAGGCGGTTCGATCGTACCGCGTCTTCAGCCTGATAGGCGTAGACGCGTGTGATACCAGTGCCACACGCTGCGGCGGTGACCGCCACCTCCGCGGTCGTGGTTGAGAGCCGGGGCGTGATCGGTACATGGATGGGGTTTCCACTGCGGGGATCCCGGAAGGTCCAGTTCGTGGCCGGCGCCTGCCTGTCAAAGCTCACGCAAGGAAGCGCCTGGAGGTCGGCGGGGTGCAGTGGCGTTCGATGTACGCCGAGCAAGGATGCCGCACCGCAGACAATGGTCCGCATCGATCCTACGCGCGTGGCGATGAGATCGCTGTCGGACAGCTTCCCTATGCGGACCCCGAGATCGACCTGGTCCTCGATCAAATGGACGTTCCGATCCGAGAGCAATAACCGCACGTTGATGTCAGGATAAGCCGCCAGAAAGTCGGTGACGATCGGAAGCATGTGCAGACGGCCGAACAGGATGGGTGCCGTCACGACCAACTCGCCACGCGGGGCAAGATATTCTCCTGCAGCGGCACGCTCTGCCTCCTCCACCTCGGTCAGAATGCGCCTGGCTGCCTCGACATAAGCGAGGCCCGCATCGGTAAGCGACAGCTTGCGGGTAGAGCGCGTCAGCAGGCGGGTGCCGAGATAGGTCTCGAGCTCACCAATTTTCCGGCTGACGGAGGGCAGCGGGATTGCAAGCGCCCCGGCGGCGGCAGTGAAACTGCCCTTTTCCACCACCATCCGCAGGATGGCCATCGCTTCCAGTCGGTCCACCATTATTCCAATTTATGAGAGTATCTCTCTCACCTTATCCTGATTACCCTCGAGCTTGTAAGGCTCCAGTTAGTGGGAACGAGCTCCGGCTCTCGCTTCAACATGGAGAAACCAATGTCCCGTCTCAACATTCCCAGCGTCGATGAGTCGCCGGAGG
>JASLBO010000063.1 GCA_030146605.1 Sphingomonas sp.
TACGCTCTTGAGGTCCGGTGCCTGCAGCTTCAGCCAGTCCTTGCGCGCGCCGGCGCCGAGGAAGTTGCTGTTATGCCTGCTCATCCGGTTGAGGTCCGAGACGCCGGCAAAGGCCGCCGCGCAGCGATAGAGTTTGCCGTCCCGCTGCGCCGCGCGCATCGCCGCATAGCCGCCATAGGATGCCCCCACCATGCAGACCCGTTCGGGATCGGCGATGCCGAGCCTGGCCAGCGCGGTCACCGCATCGTTGAGGTCGTCCTGCATTGCGAGGCCCCATTGCCCGTGCCCCTTTTCGGTGAAGGGCGTGCCATAGCCCGATGAGCCGCGATAATTGGGCTGCACCACGGCATAGCCGCGCTGCGCGAGGAACTGGGCCCACCAGTCCCATTCCTCGGTGTCGCGCGCGTGGGGCCCGCCATGCGGCATCACGATCAGCGGCAGATTGTTCTTCTTGCCCAGCGGCAGCGTCAGCACCGCCGGGATCTCGAGCCCGTCGCGTGCCTTGTAGCGGATCGTGCGCACCGGGTTCAGCCGCTTCATGCCGATCGCGCTGTTGATCGTGGTGAGCCGCTCCATCGAATCCTCACGCGCCCGATACAGGAAATAGGCGCCCGGCGCGCTGACTCCGCCGACATGGACGATCGCCGCCGAACGGTCGCGGCTCAGCGAGACGATCCGTGGCTCGCCCCCCTTGATCTTGGCGGCGATCGCCTTGTGCATCGCGTCCAGCGCCGGATCGGTCCAGCGGATGCCCGGCCTGTCCTCGTTCACGTACACGCCGAGATACTTGAACCCGGTGGCATCGCGCACCAGTCCGCCAATGTCATAGCCCCTGGTCGCGAACAGCTGCTTGCCCCGCGCCAGCGTCTCGAGGTCGAGCTCGTAGAGCGCCGAATAGCCCTGCTCGTCGTCGGCGATCATCACAGCCTTGCCGGGCTCCGCGAGGAACATGGCCGGGACGGTGAGCGAATCCCTGGGTCCACGCGCGCGATCGATCGTCTTGAAGCCGCCGCGCGCGCCGGGCCGATAGATTGCGCGGCGCGTGCGGCCATCGAGCGTCATGCCGATTCCCATCCGCACCGCGCCGCTGCCATCGGCATACCAGTTGAAGATACCTTCGCTGCCGCGCTGGACGATCTTGCGCTTGCCGGTGGACACGTCGATCTCTTCGACGTGCGGCCAGAAGCCGGCCCGGTCGGTGTAGAGCGAGGTCTGCGATGCCATGAGAATGCGCGGCGTGCCGTCGGTGGCGGTCCAGATCACGTCGTCGGCATCCTGCGCGGCCTCGCGGCTCGACAGGGACATCAGCTTGCCGCCGGTGGCACTCACGCTCACTGCCCGGCTCGCATAGATCTCGTCGCCCTCATAGGGGACGAGCTGGCCGATACCGACCACCAGCCACTCGTCATTGACCCACGTCCACCAATTGAGGTCGAGCTCTCCGGTGCCGACCAGACGGGGCTTGCCGCCGTCGAGCGGGACGATCGCGAAATATTGCTTGCCGTCGATCGCGATCTTCGCGGCGATCGACTTGCCGTCGGGCGAGAGCTCGGGACCTTCGAACGAGGGGACCTCGGCGAACACCGCAGTCTCCAGCGGCGCTGCGGGCGCGCCTGCAGGCGCGACCGCCACCTTATCCGCGGTTTGCGCGCCGGCCACGGCTCCCGACACGGCCAGCCCGCCCGCCATGAGCAGGTTCAAGCTCCAACGCGACATTGCTTCCCCCATTGTTCCCCAGGCGGATGCTGTCGCCTTTCGGGCAAGATCGCAAGCGGCGAGGTTGCCGGGCCGCGCCGCGGTGGCTATCCCGCGCGCCATGCTCAAGCTCATCATCGGCAACAAAGCCTATAGCTCCTGGTCGCTGCGCGGCTGGCTCGCGTGCAAGCAATCGGCGCTGCCCTTCGAGGAAGTCGTGGTGCCGCTCTACGACCAGGACTGGGACAGACGCCGCGAAGGCGCCGAGTTCGCGCCGTCGTCGGGCAAGGTGCCGATCCTGTGGGACGGCGACGCCGTGGTGTGGGACAGCCTCGCCATCGTCGAATATCTCAACGACAAGACCGGCGGCACGCGGTTCTGGCCCGAGGGCCCGGCGGCACGCGCGATGGCGCGATCGATGGCGGCGGAGATGCATTCGGGCTTCGCGTCGCTGCGCCGCAAGCATACGATGAACATCCGCCAGGTCTATCCGCCGAGCGCTCCCGATCCGGACGTGGCGCAGGAGCTGACCCGGATCATGGAATTATGGGCGCAGGCCCGCGCGCGGTTCGCCGGCGACGGCGAGTTCCTGTTCGGCCCCTTCGGCGCGGTCGACATCATGTTCGCGCCGGTGGTGACCCGGATCGTGACCTATTCGCTGCCGGTGCCGCGTTTCGCGCAGAGCTATATGCTCGCCGTGCTCCAGCATCCCTTCATGCAGGACTGGATCGCCGGAGCGCAGGAAGAAGATTGGGTGATCGAGCAGTTCGAGATGCCGGCCAGCGGCTGAGCGCGTCAGACCGGAACGCGCGAATATTCGTCCGCCTTGACGCGGATCGTGTCGACCTGCTCGCGCGCGACGTTGCCGATGCCGATCAGATGCGCGCCGGAGAACACCGCCACATCGGCGACGGTGACAATGGCCACGGACAAGAGGAGCATCCAACGCATGAGATGGGTCATACGCCGCTATCGATGAAGCTGGGCTGAATCGGTTAGTAGGGAAAATTACAGGGTTTGGCCGTCCTTGCGCC
>JASLBO010000080.1 GCA_030146605.1 Sphingomonas sp.
GTCATTTACACGGGTGTAAGCAAGCCGCGCCGATCGTTCAATAGCCCAGCCGCTTGCTCCACGTGACGAGCACCGAGACCGAGGCGAGTCCGATATCGACGATCGCCTGTGCCCTTTGCGGCGTGAGATCGCCGGGGCGATGCGCGAGGATGCGGATGTCGGCGCGGTGATCGGGCGAGGCCATCACGACCCATGCGAGCAGTGCCGCGGCGGCGACCATAAAGCTCCGGTTACGCTTGGACATCCTGTTTTCCTCCCTGCGCACGCCATAAGCCCGCCGCGCACAGGCGGCAAGCGAATCAGGCGGCCTCGCGCAGCGCGTTGCGAACGCGGTCGCGTCCCGCCGACTTGGCGTCGAACAGCGCGGCATCGGCGATCCGGTACAAGGCCTTCCACTCGACTTCGCTGCCGAGGGTGCCGCGGCAGGTGCCGATGCTGGCGGTCACCTGCACGTCGAACGGCATCCGCATCTGGCGGAGCCGGGCAAGCATCGCCTCGGGCTCGACAGGGCTATCGACAGGGGTCAGAACCGCAAACTCCTCGCCGCCGATCCGCGCGACCAGCGTGCCCTGCGGCACCGACGTGCGCAGCATCCGCGCGAACACGCGGAGCACCTCGTCGCCGCCGTCATGGCCCAGCGTCTCGTTGACGCGCTTGAAATGATCGAGATCGATGATCAGCAGCAATTGCTCGCCCGTGCGTCCGATCGCCTGATGGAGGAAGGCGCGGCGATTGAGCAGCCCGGTGAGCGGATCGGTGTCGGCGAGGCGGCGCATCATCACTTCGCGCTCGATCGCGTCGTCGCGCTCGCCGCGCAGCAGCTTGATGCGATAGGCGACCGCGAGCGAGGAGACGACTGCCTCGATCATCATCGCGAGAATCGTCGAATTGTCGATCCAGAAGCCCCAGCGGATCAGATGGAGATTGGCGAGCGCGCGGAGCGCCGCAGTGAGGATCGGCGCCCCCCAGGCGAAGGCGAACAGCCAGAGATAGTTGCTGCGCAGCCGCCATGCGCGCCACAGCAGCGGGAACACCGCAGCGGACAGTGCGACGAACGAGCAAGTGAACGCCGTGTCGACCAGCGCGATGGCGAAGGGTGCGGTGAGAAAGTAGAACAGGCCGACCCCGCCCGTCGCAAAGCCCACGACAGTGGCGTAGCGGCCGAGCCAGCCGGCGAAGATGCGCTCCTCGAAGAAGCTGCGCGCGAAGACGAGCGCGGCGGTGCCGGTGGCGCCGAGCAGCAGGAAATTGGTCCGCAGCCGGGTGTTGTTGGCGATCTCGGGCCATGCCCAGGCGAGCGCACCCGAAGTCGAGAAGGTATAGGCCAGCAGCAGCGCGACCATCAGGCAGTAATAAAGCTGGAAGCGGTGGCGCAGCGCCCCCCACAAAGCGAGATTGTAGATGATCAGGGCGATCGCGAGCCCGGCGAAGCCGGAATAGAGCGCGGCCATGGCCAGATTGGCGTGCTCCGATTCCTTCGCGGTGGACAGTCGCGCGCCGAGCAGGACGCCGCGCAGATTGGTGGAACCCTCGACATGCCAGAGCAAGCGCGCGACGTTCGGCTGCCGCGGCGGGAGCGGCTGCTCGGCGATCGCGCCGAGCTGGAGCAGCGGGGTGATACCGCGCGCGTCGGTGGTCTGCGAGGCGATCGTGCCGTCGGCATAGAGGACATGGAGGGTGAGGGACTGCTGCCACAGGCTCGCTACCCGAACGTTGAGCGGCATGTGAGGGTGCGAAGGCCGGTCGATCTCCTGCGAGATCACCCAGTAATCGCCCGGGCCGAAGCGATATTGTTCGGTGGTGCAGTCGAAGCGGCCGGGCTGGTGGATCAGCACGGCGGGATCCATGCCGCCGGTGTCGCGTACTATGCAGACCTCGAACGGCTCGCCGGCGACGCCCTTTTGCGCATGGGCCGGCGCGCCGCAGAGCAAAGCGACGCAGCCGACAAACGCCAGCAACAGTTTGATGATCCCCCCGACCATGATCCGGGTGCTAGGCCAGCATGACGAACAACCGGTAAAGATCGGGCGGAAAGATGGGCGTCCGCATACTGGCTTTCGGCGGTGGCCGCTCCTAGCGTGCGCCGCGGAAAGGGAGTCGCGAATGCAAGAAGCAACGGCCGCAAGGCACGCTGCCAGTGACGGACGGCTGGAATCCGTGGACATCGTGCGGGGGTTCGCGCTGATGGCGCTGTTCCTCGTCCATATGATCGAGAGCTACGAGCTGTATTGGGCGGACCCCAAAAGCGGGCCGATCTCGGACACGGTCTATCTGCTGTTCATGGGCAAGAGCTTCTCGCTGCTCGCAATCTGCTTCGGGTTCAGCTTCTTCATCCTGATGGACCGCGCGAGCCGGCGCGGAACTGATTTCACCGCCCGCTTTGCCTGGCGGCTGACGGTGTTGTTCGCGATCGGCTTCGGTCATGCGGTGATCTATCGCGGCGACATCATCCAGTTGCTCGCACTGATGGGATTCGCGCTGCTCGCCTTTCACCGGGTGCGCAGCAATCGGGTGCTGATCGCGGTCGCCGCCTTCTGCTTCCTCAGCCCGGTGATGCTGGTCCAGCTTTGGGCGGCGATGGCGGGGGCAGACTGGGCGAACCAGCCGCCGCGCCATTTCTCGGACCCGGCGATGGCGGTCTATCTGCATGGTAATCTGATCGAGCATATCCGCGCCAATCTCTGGGCGGGGCAGCTGCCCAAATGGTGGTTCATGATCGAATCGGGGCGGATGCTCCAGATTCTAGGTCTGTATCTGGTCGGCATGGTGCTCGGGCGGATCGGCTTCTTCGCCCGGCTGAGCGATTTTGTCCGGGCGCGGTGGATCGCGCTGGCGATCGCGGCGGCGGTCGCGCTGGCGCTCTATTTCCTCACCCCCGACATCAAGGCGTGGTTCGCCGCGCAGCATCACGGCGAAGCGTCCGACCGGCTGCTCTCCTATCTGCTCGGCAGCTGGTTCGAGCTGGCCGGGACGGCGGTGTGGGCGCTGCTCCTGCTCGCTTTGTACGAGAGCCCGGCGCGTGCGCTGCTCCGCCCGCTCGCGGGCGTGGGCCGGACGACGCTGACGCTCTACATCCTGCAGTCGCTGGTGTTCGTGCCGGTCTTTTACGGCTTCGGGCTGGGATTGCACGACGACTGGAACCAGGCGGTACGGCTCTGGGTCGGCCTCGGCGCGATCGCTGCGCAGCTGGCGCTGGCGTATTGGTGGCTGCGGCGCTTCCGCTACGGGCCGGTCGAGTGGGTGTGGCGCGCGCTCACCTTCTGGCGGCGCGACATTCCGTTCCGTGGCGCGGCTATCGGCTGACCCGGCGCGCAGGCCGTGGGCGGCGGAACCAGAAGCTCCACACCGCGAAGCTGCCGAGCATGGCGAGGGTGAGGCCGGACAGCGTCATCGCCAGCCGATAGGCGAGGCCGCCGACCTTGGCGGCGTGCAGCGGATAGATCGTGTTGTACGCCTTCACGACCTGCGGAAGCCTCGAATCGTCACGATGGGCGATCAGCGCGCCCGTATCGGCGGCGAACCACAGGGTGGTGCGGCCGTTGGGGAGCCATTCGTCGGGCTTGCGCATGCGCAAGGTGATCGTGCCGCCCGCGCCCCGCGGCAAAGCGAGGCTGCGGATCTCGGCATCGGGATAGAGCGTGCGGGCGGCGACGATCATGCCGCGCCAGTCGAGCCGCCCGGCGAGCTTCGCGGTCGGCGCCGTGGGGGCTTTCATCGCCTTGTCGATCGTAGCCGGGGCGGAGGGGCCGAGCACCAAAGCGGTCAGCGGCCTGAACACCAGCATCGCGCCGGTGAGCAGCGACAGCGCGAGCAAGGGCGCCATCACGATGCCGAGATCGCGATGCTGGCGGACGATCGCGGGACGCGTCATCCGGGCGGGCCACAGGCGGAACGCGAAGGTCCTGCGCGTCCGCCACCACAGGATCGCGCCCGAGATCACGAAGAACAGCCCGATCAGCGCGGCGACGCCGATCACCGCCTCGCCCGTGTCGCCGGCGAAGAGATGGTGGTGGAAGTCGAACAGCCAGAGCTCGGGGCGCTCCCACTGGCTGCTCCAGCGCAGCACCATATTGCCCGCCTGATCGGTATAGGCGCCGCCGCCGCCCGGCGTGGCCAACCGGTCGAGCCCGAAATTGGTGCTCGCGAAGGTCAGGCTCTGCGGGCGCATGGCGGGATCGGCGAACAGCTTCTCGGTCACTGCGGCGATCGCCGCGGTCGACTGGATCTGCGCGTCCCCGGCATGCGGCAGCATCACCCATGCGTTGCGGTGGACGAGGATCGCGCCCGACAGCCCCATCAGCGCGAGCAGCAGCCCGATCAACCCGCCGGTCCAGCGGTGGAGAAGGTCGAGCAGCTTCACGCCCTCAGAACCGCAGATCCCAGCCGAGCGTGAAGTTGCGCCCGCGTCCGGCGAAATAATGGAGGTTGTCGGTCGGGCGAACCGTGTCGCTGTAATAGTCGATATAGAAGGCGTCGAAGAGGTTCTGGGCGCTGAGCGTCAGGCCGCCGAAACCGGTCTGGTAGCGGATGCTCGCGTCGGTGACGTTGTAGCCGCGGAAGTCGAGCACGCGTGCGAGGCCGTCATAGCGGCGCGACAGATAGAATTGGGTCTGCAAGCGCGCCGAGACCGGGCCGGCGGCATAGCTGGCGGCGAGGTTGAACCGGTCCGGCGAGATATTGGCGCCGTCGAGGTCCTGATCGACCTTGCCGTCGCCGTTCGAATCGGTGCGGCCGATCAGATGCGCGTATCCGGTCGACACGCTGAGCCCGGGAAGCGGGGTGCGCACTGCGAGACTGAGCTCGAGGCCCTCGATCTCGACGCGCTGGCGCTGGACTTCGTACGAGCCGCCGATCAGCACGAGCAGCGACCCCTGATCGCTGCTCGACCAGAAATAGGTCGCGCTGGCATCGAGCGGGCCACGCTTCACCTCGAATCCGATTTCGCGATTGTTCGAGACGATGGGGGTGAGATCGAGATAATCGTCGAGGTCGACGCCGTCGCGATTGATCGCGCGGGCGATGCGGCCGACATCGGGAACGGTATAGCCCTCGGCATAGCTGGCATAAGCGCGGATGCCCGCCAACGGCTCGACGATCACCCCGCCGTTGAGCAGGGTGTCGCTGAATTTGGGGCTGCCGCCGGAGACGAAATGGCCGCCGGCATAGGAAGCCAGCGTGGTGTAATCGTCGATGGTGATCTCGACGCTTTCATGGCGCGCACCGCCGGCGAGACGCAGCTTTTTGTCGAACAAGGCAAGATTGGCCTGCGCGAAGGGGGCGAGGCTGCGGAACTCGGCGGGCGGCACCCAGATGCGATCGGTGGCGATCAGCCTTTGCTCGGTCTTGTCGAAAAGCGCGTCGAAGCCGAGCGTTGCGGTGAGCGCCTCGAAGCCGGGGATTGCGCGTTCGTAGCTCAACTTGCCGCCGAATTTGCGCGAGCGGTTCTGGGACTGGTCGAACAGCGTGCCAACCGGGGCGAGGCGCGCGTCCTGGAACGTGGCGATCGGCGCGATTTCGCCGCCATAGGTGTCGCGCGAGCGATTGTAGAAGAGCTGGCTGACCAGATTGCCGCCCCACAGCGACGTATCGGTGAGCGACAGCGCCACGCTCTCGGTGCGATTGGTGGCGGGCACGCCCGGCGGGGTGCCGCGGACCGAACTTGTCGGCAAGTCGATCCGGTAATCGCCGTTGATGGCGACATAATCGCCATCGCCCTTCAGCTCGAAGCGGCTGGCGGTGAGATCGAGGCGCATCGTGTCGCTCAGCGCATAACCGAGCCGCGCGAACAGCGACCAGCTTTGCGAATCCTGCGTCTCGCCCTGGGTCAGATCGGTGCCGATGCGGCGGCCTTCGCCATCGTAGAAGGCGCCGCGCTTCTCGTAGGCGCCGCCGATCATCGCATCGAAGCGGCCCGACTTCCATGCGAGCAGCCCGGCGATCTTGCCGCCGAAGCCGTCGTCGTGGAAGCCGGTATCGGCACTGCCCTGCACGAGGCCGCGGCCGCTGAGCCCCTCGGCGCGCGGCGGCGCGACGGTGACCTGATTGACGATGCCGCCGGTGCCGCCGATTCCCTGCAGCGCGTTCGAGCCGTAGATCAGCTCCACCCGGTCGATGAAGAACGGATCGATGGTGAAGCCGTCGCGCGCG
>JASLBO010000085.1 GCA_030146605.1 Sphingomonas sp.
CGCGTTCGTAGAGGTCGAGCGCCTTGCGGAACAAGGCCTCCTTGTTGCCGAAGGCGGCGTACAGGCTGGGGCGCGTGATTCCCATCGCGTCGGTCAGATCGGTAAGCGACGCGCCTTCATAACCCTTGCTCCAGAACACGCGAAGCGCATGGCCAAGCGCCTCATCAACGCAGAATTCGCGCGGGCGGCCTTTGGTAGCAGTGCAGGTAGCTGTTTCCATAATGATCGGTACATAATCGCAAAGTGTGGAAAATACACTAGTATTAACGCGTAGCCGGTCAATCGGGTGCAAGCCACTGGCACACAAGGGGCTTGCCGCGGCCGATATGCAAGTATATGCAATGTTCGTTCGAACGAACTAAGGTGCGCATGGTATCAGCGACGCTTCTCGACACCGCAATCGACCAGTTCGGCAGACTCGGCTTCGAAGGCGCGAGCACGCGTGAGATCGCCCGCGCCTCGGGCACCGCCATGTCCTCGATCACCTATCATTTCGGCGGAAAGCAGGGGCTGTACCTCGCCGCAGCCGAGCATATCGCCGCCTCGATCCGCAATCTGCAGGGCGAGGCAGTGGCGCGTGCCGTCGCGGCGGGGCGGGAATCGAGCGCCGCAGCCATCGAAGCGCTCGCCCTGGTCCTCGACGGCCTCGCCCAGATGATGCTGCGGCCCGAGACCGAGGCCTGGTCGCGCTTCATCATCCGCGAGCAGCAAGCCCCGACCGAGGCGTTCGACGTGCTGTTCGCCAGGGCGATGCAGCCGATCCTCGATGCGTTCGTCGAGCTGATCGGCCGGGTGCGCCCCGATTTCGCCGGGCGCGATGCCGTGGCCATGGCGATCCTGCTGTTCGGCCAGGCGATGGTGCTGCGCGCGGGCCGCGCCGCGGTGTGCCGGGCGATGCGGGTGGATCAGATCGACGAAGAAACCGCCGCACTGCTACGCGCGCGCCTCCGTGCCAACGTGCTCTGCATCCTTTCGGAGAAGCCGCAATGAACCGCCGCCGCCTGATCGTGCTCGCCATCGTCGTGGTGCTCGCCGTCGCCGCGTTCGCGACGCGCGGCTTCGGGCTGATGCCGGGCCGGCCCGCGACCGAGCTCAGCCTCTACGGCAATGTCGATATCCGCGAGGTCGATATGGGTTTCCGGGTCGGTGGGCGAATCTCGGCGATCGGCGTCGAGGAAGGTGCCAGAGTGACGCACGGCCAGTTGCTGGCGACGCTCGACACCGCGACGCTCGACAGCCGCATCGCCGAGGCCGACGCGCGGATCGCGCAGGCGCAGGCCAATCACGACAAGGCACGCAATGGCGCGCGGGCGCAGGATGTCGCGCAGGCGCGCGCGCGAGTCGCGGCGGCGCAGGCGGTCTATGACAACGCCTTGCGCGATTATGCCCGGCGTGAGACGTTGGTCGGCCCCGGCGCGATCAGCCGCGATATATGGGAACAGACCCGCACCGAACGCGACCGCGCCGCCGCCCAGCTCGCCGAAGCGCGGCAAGGGCTGTCGCTGCTGCAGGCGGGGACGCGGCGTGAGGACGTGGCCGCGGCCGCCGCGGAGGTCCGCTCGGCGCAGGCGGCGCGGGCGAGCGTCGCCACCGATCGTTCGGACACGCGGCTCGTCGCCGCTGCCGCCGGCACGATCGTCACGCGCGCGCGCGAGCCCGGTGCGATCGTCCAGCCCGGCGAGACCGTGCTGACGCTGTCGATCGCCCGGCCGATGCGGGTGCGCGCTTATGTCGCGGAGACCGATCTCAGCCGGATCAGCCCCGGAATGAAGGTGCAGGTCAGCGCCGACGGCAACCCGAAGGTGTATCGCGGTACGATCGGATACATTGCGCCCCGCGCCGAGTTCACGCCCAAGTCGGTCGAGACCGAGAATCTGCGCACCGACCTCGTCTATCAGGTGCGGGTGATCGTCGACGATCCCGACGACGCGCTACGGCAGGGCCAGCCGGTGACGGTCCGCGTGGTCGGTGCCCGGGTGCGGCATGGGGATTGAGCGAAAGGCCCGCTTTCCGGTTCGCGCTCCTGCTTGCGCAGGAGCACTGAAAACGTGACCGATACTGTCGCCCGCACCGACGGCCTCGTGAAGATTTTCGGCGATCTGCGTGCACTCGACGGCGTCTCGATGGCGATCGAACCCGGCAAGGTCACCGGGCTCGTCGGACCCGATGGCGCGGGCAAGACCACGCTGATCCGCATCCTCGCCGGGCTGATGGCGCCGGGCGCCGGCGAGGTAGAGGTGCTGGGCGCGCCGCCCGGAAAGCGGCTCGACGATCTCGGCTACATGCCGCAGCGCTTCGGGCTGTACGAAGACCTGACGGTGATCGAGAACCTCAATCTCTATGCCGAGGTCCGCGGGCTCCCCAGAGCTGAGCACAAGGCAAGCTTCGACCGGCTGCTCGACTTCACCGATCTCGCGCGCTTCCAGGATCGGCTCGCGGGCAAGCTCTCGGGGGGTATGAAGCAGAAGCTCGGGCTGGCCTGCGCGCTGGTCAAGACCCCGAAGCTGCTGCTGCTCGACGAACCGGGCGTCGGCGTCGACCCGATCTCGCGGCGCGAACTCTGGGCGATGGTCGGCGACCTGACCGATCAGGGGATCGGGGTGTTGTGGTCGACCGCCTATCTCGATGAGGCCGAGAAGTGCGACAGCGTCTATCTGCTCAACGGGGGCAAATTGCTGTTCGAGGGCCCGCCGGCCGAGCTCACGGGCAAGGTTGCCGACCGCGTATTTCGCGTCACCGGGTTCAAGGACCGGCGCCGGCACTTCCTGACGCGCACGCTCGACCGCGACGAAGTGATCGACGGGACGATCCAGGGGCGATCGGTGCGGTTGCTGATGGCCGAGCGTGCCCCTGCCCCGACCCCGCAGTCGCTCGATGCCGCAGGCGGCGCGGTGGAGCCGGCCCCTCCCCGCTTCGAGGACGGGTTCATCGAGCGGCTGGGCGGCGGCCCCAAGGGGACCAGCGCGCTCGCCGAACGCTATCGCGAAATCCCCGAGAGCGAAGGCTATGCGATCGAGGCCAAAGGGCTGACCAAACGCTTCGGCGATTTCGTCGCGGCGAGCGACATGCATTTCGCGATCCCGCGCGGGCAGATCTTCGGGCTACTCGGCCCCAACGGTGCGGGCAAATCGACGACGTTCAAGATGCTGTGCGGGCTGCTCACCCCGACCAGCGGCAGCGGCGCGGTGGCGGGGCACGATCTGCGCCGCTCGCGCGCCGATGCGCGCGCGTCGCTCGGCTATATGGCGCAGAAATTCTCGCTCTACGGCGATCTCAGCGTCCGCCAGAATCTCGATTTCTTCGCCGGCGCCTATGATCTCGACCGCGCAGCGGCGAAGCACGCGATCGAGGCGATGATCGAGATTTTCGAACTGAAGGGCAAGCTCGACGTCAATGCCGGCACCTTGCCGCTGGGGTTCAAGCAGCGCCTCGCTTTGGCGTGCGCCGTGATCCACGAGCCGCCGGTGCTGTTCCTCGACGAGCCCACCTCGGGGGTCGATCCGGTGACCCGGCGCGAATTCTGGACGCACATCAACGGGCTGGTCGAGAAGGGCGTGACCGTGCTCGTCACCACGCACTTCATGGACGAGGCCGAATATTGCGACCGGGTCACCCTGATCTACCGCGCCGAGCAGATCGCCACCGGGACGCCCGATGAGCTGAAGGCGCAAGCGGGTGCGCTTGCGGGCCTCGACGACCCGACGATGGAAGACGCCTTCATCGCGCTGATCGAGCAATTCGACCGCGAGCGCGGCGAAAGGGAGGCGGCGTGAGCGACGCGGCTCCAAATAATCGGCGTCACCCCGGCGAAAGCCGGGGTCCAGAGTTGCCAAGCACCTCGCCTGTGGCTCTGGATCCCGGCTTTCGCCGGGATGACGAAGGGGGGTGGAGATGACCCCGCGCTTCTCCCCACGCCGCCTCGCCGCGCTGGTTCGCAAGGAGGGCGCGCAGATCCTGCGGGATCCCTCGACCTTCCTGATCGCCTTCGTGCTGCCGATGATCCTGCTGTTCCTGTTCGGCTATGCGGTGTCGCTGGACAGCAGCCGGACGCGGATCGGACTGGTATTGCAGGATTCGAGCGCGCCGGCGCTGCGCCTCGCCCAGGCCTATCAGAGTTCGCGTTATTTCGAGGTCCGCATGGCGCGCGCGATCCAGCCGATGCGCGAGGCGATGGTGGCGGGCGATCTGCGCGCGATCATCGTCATCCCCCAGGATTTCGGAGCAGGCGTCAAACGCGGCTGGGCACCAGCGATCCAGATCATCACCGACGGTTCGCAGCCGAACACCGCCAATTTCGCCGCGGCCTATGGCGAAGGCGTGCGGGCGCAATGGGCTGCAACCGAGGGGCTCGAGCGCAATCCGGGCGCGGCGGGGCTACCGGTCAGTTTGTCGTCGCGCTTCTGGTACAATCCCGAGCTCAAGAGCCGCTACTTCCTCGTCCCCGGATCGATCGCCAACGTGATGACGATGATCGGCACCCTCCTCACTGCGCTCGTCGTCGCGCGCGAATGGGAGCGCGGGACGATGGAGGCGATGATGGCGACGCCGATCTCGATGGCCGAGTTCATCGCGAGCAAGGTCATCCCTTATTATCTGCTCGCGCTCGCCTCGATGGCGCTCTGCACCGTCATCGGCGTGTTCGTGTTCGGGGTGCCGTTCCGCGGATCGGTGTTCGCGCTCTTCGTCGTCGGATCGGCCTTTCTGATGCCTGCGCTCGGGCTCGGGCTGTTCATTTCCTCGGCGACCAAGAACCAGTTCGTCGCCAGCCAGATCGCCTTGCTTTCGGCGTTTCTCCCCACCTTCCTGCTCTCGGGCTTCATCTACGAGATCAGCTCGATGCCGTGGCCGATCCAGGCGCTGACCTATCTGGTGCCCGCGCGCTATCTGATCCCCAGCCTCCAGTCGGTGTTCCTCGCGGGGGACCAATGGGCGCTGCTGCTTCCCAATATCGCCATCATGCTCGGCTTTGGCGTGCTGTTCTTCCTGCTCTCGTTCCGCGTCACACGCCGGAGCCTCGACTAGATGCGCCGGTTGGTCGCCATGATCGTCAAGGAGATGTGGGCGGTGCTGCGCGATCCCAAGTCGCGCATCGTGCTGTTCGTGCCGCCGCTGATGCAGCTGTTCATCTTCACCTTCGCGACCACGCTCGACGTCAAGAATGTCGACGTCGCGATCCTCGATCGCAGCTCGGGCGTGCATTCGGCGGAGATCGTCAGCCGGATCGCGGGCAGCCCCAATTTCCGGAAGATACTGCCGCTGCGCAGTCCGCGCGAATTGCGCGACGCGATCGACAACCAGAAGGTTATCGCCGCTTTGGTGATCGACGAGGATTTCGACCGGCGGATCTCCGCCGGCAAGCCGGCGGTCGTCGGCGTGGTGCTCGACGGGCGGCGCTCGAACGCGGCGCAGATCGTCAACGGCTATCTCACCCAGATCGTCGGCAGCGTCGGCGCCGATCTCGATCTGCGGCCGGGCCCCGCGCGGCCGCCGGGGAGCGTGGTCACCAATTGGTACAACCCGTCGCTCGACTATATCTGGTTCACCCTGCCCTCGCTGGTCGCGATCATCACTTCGGTGGCGGGCCTAGCGATCACTTCGCAATCGGTGGCGCGCGAGCGCGAGCTGGGGACGTTCGACCAATTGATGGTTTCACCGCTGCGGATCCACGAGATCCTCATCGGCAAGATGGTCCCGCCCTTCATCATCGGGATGATCAACGGCAGCCTGTATCTGGTGATCGCGCCGCTCGTCTTCGGGGTACCGTTCACCGGATCGCTCCTGCTGTTTTTCCTGAGCCTCGCCATGTACATGCTCGCGCTGATCGGGCTCGGCATGCTGGTCTCGGCGATGGCGAAGACCCAGCAACAGGCCTTCCTCGGCGTGTTCCTGATCACCACGCCGCTCATCCTGCTCTCGGGCTATGCCAGCCCGATCGACAATATGCCCGGCTGGCTCCAGCTGGTGACCTATCTCGATCCCGCCCGCTATTTCCTCGTCATCGTCCAGGGATTGTTCCTCAAGGCGATGCCCGCCGCCGCCGTGTTCCACCAGCTCTGGCCGCTCGCGCTGATCGCCTGCGCGACGCTCTCCGCATCGGCCTGGCTGTTCCGGGCGCGCATGGAGTGACTCTGATGCCTCGCCTGCCCCTGCTCACCTTGCTCGCCCTTGCCGGCTGCACCGTCGGCCCCGATTACCAGCGGCCCGCCCCTGCCGCGGCCACGCAAGCGTCGTGGCTCGAACCGGGAACGCCGGGAGCGGTCGATCTCGCCTGGTGGGACAGCTTTGCCGACCCGCAGCTCTCCGCGCTGGTCGACCGCGCGATCGCCAACGCGCCCGACCTCCGGGAAGCCGAAGCGCGGCTCGCCGAAGCCCGCGCCAATCGCGACGCCGTGGCGGGCGGGCGGCTACCGGGCGTCGAGGCCAAGGGATCGATCACCGAGAACCGGCTGAGCGAGAACGGCCAGCTGCCGATCGGCAACATTCCCGGCGTCGACCGCGCGTTCCGGCTGTTCGACCTTGGCTTCGATGCGAGCTGGGAGCTCGACTTCTGGGGCCGTCGCACGCGCCAGACCGAGGCCGCCAACGCCCGCGCCGAGGCGGCGCTCTACGGCCAGCGCGACGTGATGCTGACGCTGATCGGCGAAGTCGCACGAAGCTATTTCGACTTGCGGGCGGCACAGGCCGATGCGGCCAGCGCGCGCGCCCTCGCGAGCTCGGACGCCGAACTCGCGCGGCTGACGCAATTGCGTTTCGCCGCCGGCGAGGCCTCGCGGCTCGAGCTCGAACGCGCCGAGGGCGCCGCGCGCACCAGCGCAGCCGCAACGCCCGACACCGAAGCGCGCGCCGCCGCGGCGGCATACCGGATCGCGGCTCTGGTCGGCGCGGCGCCGGAGGAAGTCGCGCCCGCATTGCGCCAGCCCGTACCCGTCCCCGCCAGCCCCGACCGCATCCTTGTCGGCGTCCGCTCCGAGCTGCTCGAGCGGCGGCCGGACATCCGCCGCGCCGAGCGCGAACTTGCCGCCGCCACCGGCGATATCGGCGTCGCCACCGCGGACCTGTTTCCGCGCTTCAGCCTGTTCGGCAGCCTCGGCCAGCAGGCGCGCACGCCCGGCGACCTGTTCTCGGGCGATAGCACGCGGCTCCAGATCGGCCCGAGCTTCTCCTGGCCGATCTTCTCGGGCGGAACGATCCGCGCCCAGATCCGCGCCGCCGACGCACGCGCGCAGGGGGCGGCAGCGCGCTATGAGAGAGCTGTGCTCGGCGCGTTGTCGGACAGCGAGGCGGCGATCAACCGGTTCCTCAATGCACGGATGGCCGAGGCGGAAACCGCCGCGGCGCTGGCGCGCGAACGTTCGGCATTTGCGCTGGCGGAGCGGCGGGCGACCAGCGGCGAAGACGACCGGCTGACCCTGCTGCGTGCGCGGCAGACGCTGATCGCAGCGGAGCGGCGCGCGGACCAGGCAAAGGTGGCGAAGGGGCAGGCGGCGGTGGCGCTGTACAAGGCGCTGGGCGGGGGCTGGCGCTGACACAATCCTCCCGCGCGCAGCGGGGGAGGAATGGGTTACGGCATCAGCCGTTTCCGCCCCTGCGACAAATGCCAGCGCATCGCGAGTGCCGCGGCGTCGGCGTCCTGGGCGCGGATCGCCTCGACCACCATCTCATGCTCGGTCACCATCGCGCCGATCGCCTCGGGCGGGCGCGCGCGCGAAATGTCGACCCCGGCGCGCAGGATCCGGAAAATCCCCTCCTCGAGATGATCGAACGCCGCGACGAAGGCGGGATTGGCCGTCGCCTCGAAGATCGAGCGGTGGAGCACCCAATCCTCCTCGTGCGCGGGCCCGTTCGAGTGCAGGGCGGAGCGGAGTCCGTCCATTGCCCGCTGGATCGTCTCCATCTGCTCGGGCGAGCGTCGCATCGCCGCGAGCCGGCAGGCCTCCGCCTCGAGCACGAAGCGGACCTCGTACGTGCCGAGCGTCGCCGACAGCTCGGCCATCGGCATGTGTGCGCCGAGCCGCTCGGAAGGGCGCCGCAAGACATAGGAACCCGCTCCGCGGCGCGACTCGGTGATGCCGTCGGCGGCCAGCCGGACCAGCGCCTCGCGAACCACCGTGCGCGACATCCCGAACATCTCGGCGAGCCGCGGCTCCGACGGCAGGCGATCCCCGATCTGGAGG
>JASLBO010000251.1 GCA_030146605.1 Sphingomonas sp.
GCCGGCACCAGCTTCCTGTTCGGCCCGCTCGCCAGGCCCGAGCTCGGCGGGCAGAGCTTCGCGATCGCGGCACTGCCGGTGATCATCTTCTTCGCCGCGCTCGTGTCGATCCTCTACCACCTCGGCGTGATGCAGTTCGTCATCCGCTGGATCGGCGGGGGCATCGAAAAAGTCGTCGGGACAAGCAAGGTCGAATCGCTGTGCGCCGCAGCGAACATCTTCGTCGGCCAGAGCGAATCGCCTCTGGTCATCCGTCCCTATCTGGCGCGGCTGACGCCTCCGCAGCTTTTCGCGGTGATGACCGTCGGGATGGCCGGGGTCGCGGGGACGATACTCGCAGCCTATGCCAGCCTGCTCGGGCCGCAGGCGCTGCCCTATCTGCTCGCCGCTTCGTTCATGGCGGCGCCGGGCGGGCTGCTGATGGCCAAGATCATGATGCCCGACGAGATCGCCCCGGCGAATGGCGAATTGCCGCTCGGCGACGATCCCGAAGAGGAAGTGATCAAGGTCGCCGAGCACGACCTCGAGGAAGAGCGCGCCGCGAACCTGATCATGGCCGCGGCAAGCGGCGCCTCGACCGGCGTCAAGATCGCGGTGGCGGTGGGCGCGATGGTGCTGGCGTTCGTCGCATTGGTCGCGCTCGCCAACGGGCTGCTCGGCGGTGCCGGCAACTGGATCGTCTATGCCAGCGGCAATGCCGAATGGGCGCAGTGGTTCAAGGATCTGAGCTTCCAGAAGATCATCGGCAGCGTGTTCGCGCCGGTGATGTTCCTGCTCGGAATCTCGTGGCACGAGGCGACCGCGGCGGGCGGGCTGTTCGGCACCAAGGTCGTGCTCAACGAGTTCGTCGCGTTCATCCAGCTCGGCGAGATGAAGGATCTCGCCCCGCGGACCGTGGCGATCATCACTTTTGCGCTGTGCGGCTTCGCCAATTTCAGCTCGATCGCGATCCAGATGGCGGCGACCGGCAGTCTTGCGCCCAATCAGCGTGCGATGATCGCCAGACTCGGCATCCGCGCGCTGATCGCGGGGAGCCTCGCCAATTTGATGTCGGCGGCGCTGGCGGGGTTGTTGCTGCCCTAGCGCGTCGGCACCGGCTCGGTGCCCGAATAATCGTAGAAGCCGCGCCTGGTCTTGCGGCCGTACCAGCCGGCTTCGACATACTTCACCAGCAAGGGCGCGGGGCGGAACTTGGGGTCGCCGGTGCCTTCGAACAGTACACGGGTGATCTCCAGACACGTGTCGAGTCCGATAAAGTCGGCGAGGGTGAACGGGCCCATCGGATGGTTGAGTCCGAGCTGGCAGGCGGCGTCGATATCGGGGATCGTCGCCACCCCCTCGCCGAGCGCGAAACAGGCTTCGTTGAGCATCGGCATCAGTATTCGATTGACGATGAAGCCCGGCGCGTCGTTGGCATGGACGATGCGCTTGCCGAGCGACTGGCCGAACTTCTCGACCGCTGCCACTGTCGCGTCTGCGGTGGCGAGACCGCGGATCAGCTCGATCAGCCCCATCACCGGCACCGGATTGAAGAAGTGCACGCCCATGAAGCGCGCGGGATCGGGCGCCGCCTGGGCGAGGCGCGTGATCGGGATCGACGAGGTGTTGCTGGCGAGGAGGGCGTCGGGGCCGATCACCTTGCCGACGGTTTCGAAGATGCTGCGCTTGATCGCCTCCCGCTCGGTCGCCGCCTCGATGACGAGATCGCAGGGCGCCATCCCGGAGACGCCTTCGAGTGGCTGGATCAGGCGAAGCGCGGCTTCGGCGTCGGCGGCGGAGATTTTCTCCTTTTCGACCTGCCGCGTGAGCTGCTTTGCAATACCGGCTTTGCCGGCCTCGGCACGGGCGAGGTCCACATCGGACAGCAGCACGGTATAGCCCGCCTGCGCCGAAACCTGCGCGATGCCCACGCCCATCTGCCCCGCGCCGATCACCCCAACCGTCTGCATCGTCCGTCTCCACGATCAACTTGTTGGCTGCCCCTACCGCCCCGCGCCGGGCTCGGCTAGACGCCGGGGCATGCTGACGCTCGCGCTCTTGCTCCTCGCCGCCGATCCGACCGTCGGCGCCTCGCAGACCTATGGCGACTGGGCGGTGGCCTGCGACAATCTCAGGTTCTGCGAAATGACCTCGCTGATCGGCGCCGAAGGTGACTGGCCGGAGGACGGCCCGCTGGGGGCCTCGATCAGCCGCGCGCCGGGGCCGCAGGGGGGCTTCGAAATGGCGGTTGATTCGGCCAAGGCGACAGGCAGCATCGCGCTCGAGATCGACGGCAAGCAGATAGCGCAGGGCGTTCCGAACGGTGGTGCGGTGCGTTTCCGGGGTGTCGCCGCAGCCCGCATCGTCGCCGCGCTGGCCGAGGGGAGCGCGCTGACGCTGGTCAATGCCAAGGGCACGATCGCCAGGGTCTCGCTCAAGGGCTCCTCGGCGGCGCTGCGCTTCATCGATGCCGGGCAGGGCCGTGCCGGCACGGTCACCGCGGCGGCGGCCAAGGGCGCGAAGCCGGCCGCCAGCGTCCCTGCCGGGCCCGCAGCGCCGCGCATTGCAGCTTTGCGTGGCGGCGGCACGCCCGCGAAAGTGAGCGCTGTGTTGCGCGAGCAAATGGAAAAGGCCGCGGGCTGCGACGAGGCGGCGACCGGGTCCGACAGGGAAAGCGAGGTTCAGACCTTCGCGCTGGGCGGCGACGCCACCCTCGCGCTGCTGCCGTGCGGCAGCGGCGCCTACAACATCAACAGCGTTCCCTTCGTCGTGCGCGGCGGCAAGGCCGCAGCCGCCGACGTGGATTATTCGGGCGACGGCAGCGGCGAGGCGGCGATGCTCACCAATGCGTGGTGGGACGACAAGGCCAGCGTACTGAGCACCCACGCCAAGGGCCGCGGGATCGGCGATTGCGGCGAGAGCGCGCGCTATGTCTGGGACGGCAAGGGCTTTCGCCTGATCGAGCTGCGGTCGATGGGCGAATGCCGCGGGTCGGTCCACTGGCTGCGCACCTGGAAGGCCGAGCCGGTCTATCGCTGAACGGTCACGGCGCAGTCCGCAGCGGCTGCGCTTCGCACAATATCAGCGTGAACCAGTCCTGCGGATCGGTCCATTCGCGGATCGGCGTCCAGCCGCCGGCGCGCAGCAGCATGCGGCCGCCATTGGGCCCGTATTTGTGGCTGTTCTCGGTGTGGATCGTCTCGCCCGCCGCCATTTCGAACGCCCGGCCATCGACGGCGAACGTCACGTCGCGCTGCGCCTCGAGATGCATCTCGATCCGGGCCGCATCGGCGTTCCAGATCGCGCGATGGCGGAACGCGTCGACCGGGATCGTGCCGTCCAACTCCCGATTGATCCGCTCGAGCAGATTGAGGTTGAACGCCGCGGTGACGCCCTGCGAATCGTCATAAGCGGGGATCAGCAGGTCGGGCGATTTGACCCGGTCCATCCCGATCAGCAGCCGCGCGCCTTCGCCCAGCCATTCGCGCATCGCGCGGAGCAGATTGACCGCGTGAAAGGCATTCATGTTGCCGATCGTCGATCCGGGGAAGAAGCCGAGCTTGGGCAGCCTCGCCACCTCGTCCGGCAGCGGCACCGGGCGGAGGAAATCGGCCTCGACCGGGAGCACCGGAAGCGCCGGGAAACTGCCGGCCAGCGCGCGCGCCGAATGGCGGAGGAACTCGCCCGAAATGTCGATCGGCACATAAGCGGCGGGGTGGATCGCGCGCAGCAGGATCGGCGTCTTGGTCGACGAGCCCGAGCCGAACTCGACCACCGCGGCGTTGCGCGCGGCGAGCGCGCCGAGTTGCGGGCCGATCTGCATCAGCAATGCAGTCTCGGTGCGGGTGGGATAATATTCGGGCAGTTCGGTGATCGCCTCGAACAGCTCGGAGCCGCGGCGATCGTAGAACCAGCGCGCGGGAATGGCGCGCGGCCGCGCGGCGAGGCCGGTCAGCACGTCGGCGCGGAAATTGGGATCGGCGAGCCCGCGCCCACCATCCTCCTGTTCCTGCTTGAGCATCGTTACAGATCCCTGGCCAGGCGTACGCCGGTGAACTGCCAGCGCTGGTGCGGATAGAAGAAGTTGCGGTAGCTCGCCCGGACATGGCCGCGTGGGCTCGCGCAGCTGCCGCCGCGCAGGACGAACTGGCCGCTCATGAACTTGCCGTTATATTCGCC
>JASLBO010000134.1 GCA_030146605.1 Sphingomonas sp.
CCGCCCGGCCTGCTCTTCGGTATGGAAGCGATCGAACTGGCTATAGGCGACGTCGAGCGTCTGCTTCGTCCGCTCGTTGAAGCTTTCGGTCAGCGCCGCGTCGAGCCGGCCGATCGCCAGTGCCAGCACGAGCATCAGCCCGAGCAGCGACGCCGCGCCGATCATCAATATGCGCTTGCCGATGCTCATCCGCGCGAGGAACGCCATCATCTATCTCCGAACTTCATCCGGAGATTATAGAGGGTTCGGCGGGGCGCGCCGGCCGCCTAGGGATATTCCCTTATCGAATCGAAGGCGAAAGAACGCGGTGCGCGGGGCCGGCGTGGAGCGATGTCAGCCCTTGCCGAGCTTGTCCTTCAGCGCGGCCAGCGCGCCCAGCGGCCTCGCCTCTTCCTCGCTGATCACGCCGGCCTGCCTGAGCACTTCGGCCGCGTTCGGACTGCGCGGAAAGGGATCGAGCGCGAGCGCGAGCGTCTCGGCCGCCGCCTCGCCGAGATCGAGCGAAGTGCCCGAATAGAAGACGCTGTCCATGTCCTCCTCGGCAAGCTCGAATTCATCATGGGTTTCGTCCCCGCCCGGCTCCGGCACGAAGCGGATCGCGAAATCCTCCTCGATCTGCGCGGGCAGCGGATCGCCGGTGATGCCGCACGACTGGATCACCGCGGAGGACAAATGGCCCGTGGCGAGAATCCCGACCGCATCGCGGCGAAGGGCGAATCGCGCGCTCAGCCGATCGATGCCGACCAGATCGAAGCGGCGGGCGAGTGCGGCGCGCTCCTCCGGCGTGGCCTCGACCTCGATCCTGGTCTCGCCGGCGCCGATCTGGTCGATCCGGTGCGGGCGCGGGAATTCGGGCGTCACTTCGGCAGCTCCCCGGCAAGAATCGCGGCGACAGGCATGGCGGCGAGACGATCGCGCAAGCCGAGCAGTTCCGCCTCGACATGGGTCAGCGCCGGGTCCGACGGCGCCGCGCCGCGATAGAGATTGCGCACCAGCGCCGCGCGCAGCCCCTCGCCCGCCAGCCCCGCGCGATAGGCGCCGAGGCGGCCGCCGATCATTCCCATCATCCGCCCCATATGCTTGCCGACGACGATGTCGCCGATGCCGATCTCGCGCAGCTGGCCGTCCATATCCTCGATGAAGCATTCGGCCAGCGCAGTGCTCGGCGCCCTGGCCTCGGGTGCGTTTTCGAGGCGCAGCAGCACCAGCGACAATATCGCCGCGATCATGTCGAACCGGCCGTCGATCGTGTCGGGCACCGCGCCCTCGACATACCAATGTGGCGCGCGGCCGGCGGCGACGATGGCGGCGTAGAGCTGCGGCGCGGTGCCGCGATCGGGGGCGCCGAACAGGCGCTTGAGCAGTCCCATGAGTCGTCTTCGTCCGTATGAAAGGCGGCGCGACCTTGTTTGGCCGCATTTTGCCGCATATTGAGGCGAATGGCGCGCGATGCAATGCGCGCGCCGGTGCTCGCGTTGCCCTGGAGATTTCGATGCCCTTCCCCGTTCGCCTCGCCGGCTGCGCCGCGCTCCTCGCCGCCATGGGCAGCACCGCCTGCGCACCGATCCAGACGCACCAGGGCTATGTGATCGACAAGGAGCTCGCCGATTCGGTCCAGCCCGGCGTCGACAACCGCGAATCGGTGATGCAGACGCTCGGCCGCCCGACGCTGACCAGCCAGTTCAACCAGGGCGAATGGTATTATGTGTCCCGCGACAGCCGCAATTTCGGCTATAGCGACCCCAAGGTGCGCGAGCAGCAGACGATCCGCGTGCGCTTCGATGCCGCCGGCAACGTCGCCGCGGTCGACCGGATGGGCAAGGATCTGATCGCCTCGGTCGACGTCTATGGCAAGACGACCCCAACGCTGGGCCGGAAGCGCAGCTTCTTCAGCGATCTGTTCGGCAATATCGGCACCGTCGGTGCGCCGGGGACCGGTGGTGGCGGCGCGCCGGGCAGCGGGCAGGGCCAGTAACCAAGCTTGCTGCTTGCTGACCGCTTCATTCCCGCGCGGTTCAGCGAGACTCCTCCAGAGTGCAGCGGTGCCGGAGAGAACCGGCCTGCAAGTCTGGAGGAATCCACATGAAGAAGTTCATCACCGCAGCTTTGCTCGCAGCCGTCGCGATGCCGGCGGTGGCGCTGCCCACCGCGGCGAGCGCGCAATCGAGCCGCGAACTGCGCCGCGACCGTCAGGACATTCGCGAGGAACAGCGCGAGCTGCGCGATGCCCGGCGCCGCGGCGATCGCAGCGATATCCGCGAGGAGCGCCGCGACGTTCGCGAGGCCCGGCAGGAATATCGCGAGGATCTGCGCGACCGCAATCGCCGCTGGGGCGACAATGACTGGCGCGACTATCGCGGCCGCAACCGCGGCGTCTATGCCCGCGGCAACTGGCGCGCGCCGTTCGGCTATACCCGCTTCCGCACCGGCGTGCGGATCGCGCCGAGCTATTGGGGCTCGCGCTACGTGATCGCAGATCCGTGGCGCTATCGCCTGCCCTCGGTTGGCCGCTATCAGCGCTGGGTGCGCCATTATGACGACGTGCTGCTGATCGATACGCGGCGCGGCATCGTGATCCGGACGATCCCGGGCTTCTACTGGTAAACCGGCCTGTCCCGGAGCGGCAGCGTCGCTCCGGGGTTCGGCCGCGCCGATGCGGCGGCGCGGCCGGTGCCCGTAAGCACAGTCCCGAAAGGGATGGGACTGCGCAGTTGAACGCGCGGAAAAGCATTCCGCTCCCGTAGCGACTTTCGAATCTTCAACGAATCGTAAAGAGGATCTGGTCGACCACCCGGCCGCCGAGATCGACGAGCTTCAGCCGGTGCTGTCCGCGCCGGGGCAGGATCAGCGGGCGCGCGCCGGCGCTGCCCAGATCCTGCCGGTCGAGCAGGAGCCGATGGCCGGCGACTTCGCCCGCAACCGCGATGGCGAGGCGCTGGCGATCGATCGGGATGTCGGGGTCGAGCGCATAGACGCTGCCCGCCACCGGATTGACGATACGCGGCCGCCGCGCCGCCGCCGGTGCCGCGGCGACTTCGGTGAGCGCCGTGCCCTTCATGAAATACTCGCGGCGCGGCTGCTCGATGCCTTCGGCGAAGCGGATGGTGCGGGTCTCGACGCCGGGCGGGGGCGCTACGGGTCGGCTCGACGCCCCTGCATGCAGCGCCATCATGACGTCACGCCAGACCGGCGCCGCGCCGCTTGTCCCGGAGACCGCCCGCATCGGATCGCCTTCGAGATTGCCGACCCAGACGCCCACGGTGAACCGGTCGCTGAAGCCGATGCACCAATTGTCGCGCATCGCCTTGGAGGTGCCGGTCTTGGCGGCCGCCCGGAACGGCAGCCGCAGCGCCGAATCGACGCCGAAGGTGCCGGCGCGAGCGTTGGGATCGGCGAGAATGTCTGCGGTGATCCACGCCGCCTCGGGCGAAGTGATCTGCCGCGGCCTCTCTCTGGGGGCCGCCGCGCTCAGCCGTAGCGGTGACCAGCGCCCGCCCAGCGCAAGGCTGCGATAGGCGGCGACCTGTTCGAGCAAGGTGACTTCCGCCGAACCCAGAGCGAGCGAATAGCCGTAATATTGGCCGTCCTCGACCAGCCCGTGATATCCGGTGTCCCACAGCCGGTCGCGAAACGAATCGACTCCGGTGAGCAGCAAGGTGCGCACCGCGGGCACGTTGAGCGATCCGGCGAGCGCGACGCGCGCCGAGACGGGCCCCTTGAACGCGCGGTCGTAATTTTGCGGGACGTAGAGGCCCGAGGCGGTATCGAGCTGTACCGGCGAATCGTCGAGGATCGAGGCGGCGGTGAGATAGCCCTTCTCGATCGCCTGCGCGTAGAGGAAGGGCTTCAGCGTCGACCCCGCCTGCCGATAGGCCGCGGCGCCATCGACCGCCGCCGCAGTCGATTCGCCGCCGATCCCGCCGACATAAGCGAGCACGTCACCGCTGGCGTTGTCGACCACCACCACCGCGCCGTCCCGTGCGCGCGTGCCGCCCAGGCCCTGAAGCTGGCGGCGCAGCGCAGTGATCGCGACCGACTGGATCCGCGAATCGAGCGTCGAGGTGATCCGCGCGCCGGGCGTTCCCAGCAGCCGTGCGGCGAGATGCGGCGCAAGGCCCGGATCGAGCGCAAGGCTGCGCGCCGGGCCGAGCATCGACGCGGCGGCGCCGGCGAAGCGGCTGCAATCCTGGTCACGGCCGAGCGCACAGGCTCGCCGCGCGACTTCGGCCGATCCCGCGCCCGGATGGGGGAGCAATGCCGCGAGCAGCAGCGCGTCGTCGCGGCTGAGCGTCGCGGGGGTCTTGCCGAACAGCCCCAGCGCCGCGGCGGCGATCCCCTGCGCCTCGCCGCGAAAGCCGGCGAGATTGAGATAGGCTTCGAGAATCTGCTCCTTGCTCCATTCGGCCTCGAGCGCACGCGCCGCACGCATCTGGCGGAATTTGTCCCGCGTACCGCGATGACCCGGCGCGGCGAGCTCGGGTGCGAGATAGGCGGCGACCTGCATCGACAGCGTCGAGGCGCCGCGCGCGCGCTTGCCTTCGATCCGGTCGCGCAGCGCGCCGCCGAGCGCCCACCAGTCGACGCCCCCGTGGCTCTGGAAACGCCGGTCCTCCGCGGCGACCAGCGTGTCGCGCGCTACCGGCGCGACATCGGCGAGCCGCACCCAGCCGAGCCGCCGTGCCTGATAGTCGAGACGTGTGCTGTCGATAAGGCCGCCATTGCGGTCATAGAGCCAGGCTTCGGACGGCTTCCAGTTGGCGACCACCGCCGCATAGCCGGGGAGCGGCGGCGGGCGTGTGATCCACGAGAGTGTGACGAAGGTGCCGATGAGCAGCGCCGCCGCGGTGAGCACCACGCGCATTGGCGTGAAGATGCCGCGCCAGCCGTGCGCGCGACAGGTGGCGTGCTGGCGGCGGCCCCATACCGCGAGCGCTTCGGGGAAGCGGTCGATGCGGCCGATCAGGCGGACAAGGCCCTGTCTCACACTTCGTCATCCCGGCGAAGGCCGGGATCTCGTGCGACTCTTGTCCTGCAATCGCCTGAGATCCCGGCCTTCGCCGGGATGACGGGGAGAGAAAAGATCACCGCTCCGCCACCACCATCACCTGATTGGGCAGCTGCGCGCGGATCTCGGGCGAGTACATCGCCTCGACACGCGTCGCCGGCAGGCTGAACCGGCCCGAGGCGTTGAGCCGCATCACGTACGAGATCGTGAAGCTGCCGCGCGGCACCCAACCATAATAAGCCCGCCACGAACCCTGCCCGCGCTCGATCCAGTTGGGCGATACGCCTTCGGCAGTGCCCGCCTGTGTGTTGAGCATTTCGGACTGGCCGCCGAGGCTACCGATCACCGTCGCGCCGCTGGGCACCGGATCGTTGATCACCACCCAGTTGCGCTCCGCCGAGGCCTCGACGCTGATCGTCACCTTGATCACGTCGCCGCGGGTATAGCGGCCAGGCGTCAGCCCCTGCACGACGCTGACCTGCTTCGTCACCTTGTACCCCGCCATCAGCGGCTGGGTGAGCGGCACCGCCGCCTTGACCCGGACGAACGCCCACGGCCCCGCTCCGCCCGACTGGCGCAGTATCAGTGGCGTGGCCGCCGCCGGCAGCGGCAGGCTGAAGCTGCGCTGCGGCTCGAGCAGCGGCCAGGACCGGGCGACGCTGGCGCTGCCGAGGCTGGCGGTGGTGACGCCGGCGATCGCTTCGGCGGGATAGGCCGCCATGAACTTGCGTGCGGCGATCGTGCCCCATGCATTGCCGGTGGTGGTGCCCCAATGGCCGCGCTGCTGGCGCATCGCCACGCCGACCATCATCTTCGGCGTCTCGGCCTGCCAGCCGGGGCGGCCGAGCGTCACCATCACTGCCTTGATCGCAGCCTCGTCGTCCGAGGACATCAGCCACCACGGCATATTGCCCTTGTCGCTCAGGTCGATCCGGGTCCCTTCATAGAAAAGGCGCGTGCGCAGCACCCGCTCGCCATCGGCGCGGAGCTGCGCGCCATTGGCGAGGCCCGACACCCGGCCGAGCGCGGCGAGATAGTCGGCGAGCGACGAGGTCGGCATCTCGGCCGGCGTGATGCCGAGCTGGCCGAGCATCGCGCCGGTCGCCGCGCCCTGGCGGGCGAGCGCCGAGAAAGCGGCGATCCGCTGGAGGCGGACATCGCCATAATCCTCGCGCCGCAGCCGGCCGTCGAGCACGGCCTTCATCGCATCGATCGCCTTGGCCCGCGCACCCTCGGGGAGGGGCAGACCGGCCTCCGCGGTGATCGACAGGATATAGGCGGTCAACGCCTCCGATCCGGCCCATTCGCCGGGGAAGTAGCGCAGCAGCCCGTCATTGTCCTGATAAGCGGGCAGCTCGCCGGCAATGCTGTTCCACATCCCCGTATCGCCGAGCGCGATCGCGCGCGAAGTGCGCTGCTCGAGGCAGCCATAAGGGTACGCCGCCATGTAATCGCGCACGCCCTGCAGCGGCGGCGCGAGCGTATCGGCGAGACTGATGTCAACCATCCCGAACCCGGGCAAAGCGCCCGCGGGTGGGGCGATCGAGAAGCTGGTGCCTTCGCCGACGCGCGCGAGCGTCGCCGCCCACGTCTCGACGGGCACCGCGGGGATCACATCCTGCGCGACCGTCACCTTGTCGACTGCCTTGCCGTCGACGGATTTCGCCGAGACGGTCCAGCTCAATTTGCCGGCCTGGTTCGGCCCGGTGAGGTTCCAGCTCACCGGCGCGGCGCCGCCTGCCGGGATGTCGACGGTCAGCGGCTTGCCGTTGGCCACCGCGGGCGTGAGCACGACGTTCGCGGTCACGCGCATCGGCTTGTCCGAGCCGTTGCGCAGCGTGAACATCGCCCCGAACGTATCGCCGGTGCGCACCACCTGCGGCACGCCGGGATAGATGCTGAGATCCTGATGCGTGCGGACGCTCGCCTCGCCGGTGCCGAACAGCTGCGCGCCGTTGGTGGCGATCGCTACCAGCTTGAACGACGTCAGCGCATCCGAGAGCGGCACCTGCACCCGGGCGCGGCCATTGCCGTCGAGAGGAACCTTGCCCTTCCACAGCAATACCGGCTGGAAATTCTCGCGGTTGAGCCCCGAAAGATCGCCGCCGCCACCGCCGCCGGCCTCGACCGCTTTCTTGCCGTAATGGCGCTTGCCGACGACTTGCGTCTGCGCGGTCGAAGTCAGCACCGAGATCGGCCGATCCCCCATCATCGCAGTGAGCACGTCCCAGCTCTCGTTCGGGGCGAGCTGGAGCAAGGCCTCGTCGACCGCGGCGAACGCCACATCGGCCTCACGCGCCGGCGAGCCGTCGGGGTTCTTGACCTGGACCTCGACATTGGCGGTGTCGCGCGCGGCGTAAGTGGCCTTCTCGGCCTTGACCGACACGCCGAGACGATGCCCTTCCCAGCCGACCTTCACCTTGGCGATGCCGAGGCGGTAAGCGGGCTTGGCGAGATCGACCGTCGCGGTGGGCTTGCCGCCGTCCTGCGAGAAGGGCAAGCCCCAGTCGCGCGCGAGGCTCGACCCCCAGTTCGACATGCCCGACACACGGCCGCGCACAGCCATTACCGAGACATAGACGTCAGGGGCGTAGGATGCAGGCATCGGCACTTCGATCACCGGGTCCTTGCCGCACAACCCGACGACGAAGCTCGACAGCACGCCCTCACGCTCGACCGTGACCAGAGCGGTCGCCTCGCGGAACGGCATGCGGACCTGGAATTTGGCGGTCTCGCCCGCCTTATATTCGAGCTGTTCGGGGATGACGTCCATCCGATCGCCATTGTCGCCGCCGAACCACCAATCGTCGTCGCCGACCAGCCAGGTCGAGCGCGTCGCGCGGGCGACATTGCCTTCTGCGTCCTTGGTGGTCGCGACGGCATAGACTTCGCCTGAGACGCCGGGATCGAGCTGGCACGTCGCCAGCCCCTGCGCGTCGGTCGTCGCCGAGCAGGTCGCGCCCAGCTTCGTCGTCTTCATCTGGTTGTCATAGGCGTAGAAGCCACCGATCAGCCGGCGCCGTGCCGTCAATATTTCGCGGCTATAGAGCTCGACCGAGATCGCCTGACTGGCGAGCGGCTTGCCCGAAGTGTCGAGCGCGACGAAGCGCAGCCGCAGATCGTCCTGCTTCATCAGCCAGCCGTCGGTCTTGATGCCGAGCTGGACCGCTGACGTGTAGATCGGGATGCGCCGCGACGCGGTCAGGATCTCGCCATTGGCGTCCTGATAGTCCATCTCGATCTGCATGTTGGTAGGCTGGTCGAGGCTCTTGGGCACCTCGACCGAAGTCCGCGCGGTGCCGTCGCCGCCGAGCGTGATCGGCAAGGTCTGGGTCGGCGGCAGCGGTGTCGATTCCTCGTCAGTCTCGTTGTCGCCGTTGAGCGGCTTGACCCCTTCGGTGAGCGCGCGGCCGCCGAAGCTGTAGCTCTCATAGCCATTAGGCGTGCTGAGCCCCTCGAACCACCCGACGCGCAATTCGACCGGCAGATTGCCCGCCCCGCCGCCCGAGAGATAGCCGACGAACAGGTCGAGCGGCAGCGTCGCGGGGCGCACCGCCGCCTCCTTCGGGCCGGCGACCGATGCCTTCATCGTCGGCAACTTGTATTCGTCGAGCTTGAACGACTGGCTGGTGTAGATCGTCTTCTCTTCGCCGGCCTGCGTGGCGACGACCTGAATGTCGTAGTCGCCCATCTTGGCGCCCTTTGGCGCAGTCCATTCGGTCTCGCCGATGCCGTTGGCGTCGATCGTCAGCGGCAGATCGTACTTCGCGTCCGAACCGCGATGCGAGAGGCGCAGCGTGCCCGTAAAGGCCGGCGACGTGCCGAAGCCGCTGGCGATTGGCTTGCGCACGATATGTTTCATGTGGATCGTCTCGCCCTGGCGGACCAAAGCGCGATCGAACACGGTGTGGAATATCTGTTCCTGCTTCTGCCAGCCATAAGGCAAGTCGAAGTCGTACGGACGGATCCCCTCGCCCCATTGCGTGAGCGTGAAGCTGAAATCATCGGCCTTGCGCGCCGAGACCATCAGCGGCGAGGCGCCGTCATTCTCGCAGTTCGAATAGGTTTCGGGCTCGGGCAAGCCCGCGGGGACGCCGAGCCGGCCCGACGCATCGGCGATGCCCTTTGCCAGAACCTGGCCTGTGCAGCTGTCGGTGATGCGCACTTCGGCGCTGCCGACGCCCTTGCCGCTGTCGAGCGCCGTCACCCACACCAGCGACTGATCGCGCCCCCATTTGAAGTGGACGCTCATATTGGTGACGAGCGCGCCTGCCGCGACGTAGCGCGGAGCGTTCCGGCCGAGCAGCGCATTACCGAGCCGCGGGCTGGCGAGCTCGACTACATAGAATCCGGGCCTGGTCAGCGGGATCCCGACGACTTCGAAGTCCTTGCCCTTGCCCGGCAGCGAGACCTGGAACGGCTTGCCGGTCGCGGGCGTCAGCAACGGCTTCGCGCCGGTCTGGTTGATCCGGATCGTCTCTTCGCCGCGTTTGATCTCGTCGCTCTTGGTCTCGGCGGCATCGTCGATCGCGCGGAGCCATTTGGCGATTTCACCGTCGCCACCCTCGACCTTGAGGCTCTGCCCGCCGACCGCCATCTGCTTGCCACCGAGCTGTCCCTCGACGTTGCGCACGGTGACCGGCAGCACGCCCCCCTCGGCCGCTTCGAGGATGCCGAAATCGGCGGCGAACTTCACCAGAGGCGGCGCCTCGTCGAAGCGCACGTCGAGCGGGAATCGCTCGGCGTTGGAGAGTTTCCGGCCGCTCTCGTCGGTGACATTGGCGGGCAAGCTCAGCTTCGCCGTCACCGCGGCGGGAAGCGGCGCCTTGAACTTGACGTCGGCGATCACTGCCTTGCGCTTCTCCTCGGCGGAGAAGACCGGCGTCAGCGCCTTGCCGTCGGGCAAGGTGATGCGGATCGCCTCGGCCTGCGCGCGCGGGATCGGCGCGGAGAAGCGCACCCACGCGTCCTGCACCGGGCTGCAGCCGGCTTGCGCGTTGACCCGTGAGCATTCGAAGCGCGCGGCGAAGGGCTTGCGCACGGTAAAGTCGAAGCGCTGGTCGGTGCCCGCGATGCGGCCCGAAGCGCTGGCGATATCCTTGCCCCAGACCAATGCGACGTCGCGGCCGGGGGGCAGCGGACGGCGGCATTTGAGCGCGACGACGCTGGCAGTCGCCCTGACGCGATCGGCGTCGCTGGCGGGGAGCGCCTTGGGTAGCCCGGCTTCGTCGAGGAAGCTCTGCACCGCCCATTGATCGGTACCCAGCCCGGCGAGCAATTTGCCCGGAACATCGGCGGGAAGCACGTCGACCGGGATTTTCTCGCCGACGCCGTCGACCGCGCAATAGGCATTGGCGCCGACCGAGGCACGATCGGGCGCGAGATTGGCCGCGACGAGGAAGGTCTGGTCCTCCTCGATCTCGCCGCCATAGCGGCTGGGCAGAACGGCGCGAGCGATCGGGCCGCCGCTGTCGACGGTGAATTTGGTCTGCCCGGTCAATGCATAGCCGGCGAGACTCTTGAGCTTGTCCTTGAGCGTGAAGGTGCAGGTCACTCCGCCGGGGAGCGGACTGGCGAATTCGTGGACATAGGTCTGCTGATCGACCCAGCGGCCTTCGCCGCCCATCGCGCACTCGACATTGAACGGACCCGCCGCGCGCGGGTCGCCCAAGGGCACCATCGGCTGGTTGAACCGCGCGGTGAACCGCTCGATCGCGCCGTTGCCGACGCCGGGCGTGGCCATTTCGACCTGCGGGCTGTTGTCGCCCATCGCCAGCGTCGCGCCGAGCGGCGCAGCGATCAACGCCAGGATCCCGAGCCGGGCAGCGAGCTTCATGGTACCAGTTTCCCCCAAAGGCGCGCGCACCCTAGCCTTGGCGCGGATTCACGCCAACGCCGAATCGACTGACTCCGAAACGGATGAAATCGACGGCGCGGCTTTCAAGTCAACTTGATCATTTAATAAACAACGCTGAAGATGACCGCATCCGAATCGGAGACTTTGCGGTGGCTGGACGGTTGTGCTGATCACCGCTTTAGACACGATTGCCCGCGAAGCGACGCTATTCGCCGCGATATGGTTCCTCGTCGGTGGGCTGGACGACCTTCTGGTCGACCTGATCTACTTCGCGCGATGCGCTTGTCTGCAGCTGTTGTTCTCTTTCTGTACCAACTCCGATGCTTCGACTCCCGTCCGGGTGCCGCCCGGCAGGATCGTGGTGTTCGTCGCGGCGTGGGACGAGGCCCGCGTGATCGGCCG
>JASLBO010000140.1 GCA_030146605.1 Sphingomonas sp.
GTTGGCTGGCCGGTGCTGAGCGCAGCCGGGCTCTGCGCGCTGATCGGATCCGTCACATGAGCGCGCCGCGGATCGAGAGCAAGGTTGCGGTCGACGGCGAGGCGTTCCGCGCCCGCGCCGCGCACAACCGTGCGCTGGCCGAGCGGCTGCGCGCCGATGTCGCCAGGGCGGCGCTCGGCGGGTCGGAAGCTTCGCGCGAACGCCATACCAGCCGCGGCAAGCTCTTGCCCCGCGATCGAGTCGAGCGGCTGCTCGACCCCGGATCGCCTTTCCTCGAGATCGGCCAGCTCGCCGCTTGCGACATGTACGAAGGCGAAGTCCCCGGCGCGGGGATGATCGCCGGGATCGGCCGCGTCTCGGGCCGAATGTGCATGATCGTGTGCAACGACGCGACGGTGAAGGGCGGCACCTATTACCCGATGACCGTCAAGAAGCATCTCCGCGCGCAGGAGATCGCCGAGGCCAATCGCCTGCCGTGCATCTATCTCGTCGATTCGGGCGGCGCGAACCTGCCGCACCAGGCCGACGTGTTCCCCGACCGCGATCATTTCGGCCGGATCTTCTTCAACCAGGCCAATATGTCGGCGCTCGGCATCCCCCAGATCGCCTGCGTGATGGGCAGTTGCACCGCCGGGGGCGCCTATGTCCCCGCGATGAGCGACGAGAGCGTCATCGTCCGCAACCAGGGCACGATCTTCCTCGCCGGTCCGCCGCTGGTGAAGGCGGCGACGGGCGAAGTGATCAGCGCCGAGGATCTCGGCGGCGGCGACCTGCACGGGCGCAGGTCCGGGGTGGTCGATCACGTCGCGGAGAATGACGAGCACGCGCTGACGATCGTGCGCGACGCGGTCAGCCACCTGCCCGCCGACCGCACGCCGGACGTCGCATTGCTCGGCCCGCGTCCGCCCAGATATGCACCCGAAGAGCTGTACGGCATTATCCCCGAGGACGTCCGCGCGCCCTACGACGTTCATGAGGTGATCGCGCGGATCGTCGACGGCAGCGAGTTCCACGAGTTCAAGGCGCTCTACGGCACCTCCCTGGTGTGCGGCTTCGTGCACATCTGGGGCATGCCGGTCGGGATTATCGCCAATAACGGCATATTATTCTCCGAAAGCGCGCAAAAGGGCGCGCATTTCATCGAACTCGCCTGCCAGCGGCGCATTCCGTTGCTGTTCCTCCAGAACATCTCGGGCTTCATGGTCGGCGGCAAATACGAGGCCGAAGGCATCGCCAAACACGGCGCCAAGCTGGTCACCGCGGTCGCCACCGCGACGGTGCCCAAGATCACCGTCCTGATCGGCGGCAGCTTCGGCGCGGGCAATTACGGCATGTGCGGGCGCGCCTATTCGCCGCGCTTCCTGTTTTCCTGGCCGAACAGCCGCATCTCGGTGATGGGCGGCGAACAGGCGGCGAGCGTGCTGGCGACCGTCCACCGCGACGCCGACAAATGGAGCGACCAGGAGGCCGAGGCCTTCAAGGCGCCGATCCGCCAGCGCTACGAGGACGAAGGCAACCCCTGGCACGCCACCGCGCGGCTGTGGGACGACGGCATCATCGATCCGGCCCAGACCCGCGACGTCCTCGGCCTCGCCCTGGCCACGACACTGAACGCGCCGATCCCGGACCGGCCAGCGTTCGGCCTCTTCCGGATGTGATGGCGGAGGATGTGCCAATTCCTCCCCGGAACGGGGAGGGGAACCAGCCGAAGGCTGGTGGAGGGGCTGGTCGAAGGCTGACCGGGCCGATGTGGACCGTCCATCGCGCACGCCGGCTCAGGCGCCAGATGACTCTTCCGGAGGTTCTGCTCTGGCAGGCACTCCGCAAACAAGCGGCCGGGCTTAAGTTTCGCAAGCAGCACCCGGCTGGGCAATATGTCCTCGACTTCTATTGCGCATCGGCGAAGCTCGCTGTCGAAGTCGATGGCAATACGCACGCGACGTCTGAACAGATCGATCATGACCGCCGACGCGACGCATGGCTGGCCTCTTGGGGCGTTCGAGTGTTGCGCATTCCTGCGAGTTCGATCTTGGGCGATCTGGCCAACGTGATCGAAGCGATCGTGGCGCACGTCTCGCCTGACCAGCCCCTCCACCGTCCTTCGGACGGTCCCCCTCCCCGTTCCGGGGAGGAATGAAAGGAATCGCTATGCTCCTCCCCCTGCTCCTCCTCGCCCTCCAGACCACCCCCGTCGCGCCGATTGTGAAGGGCACCGCTTTGCCCCCGCCCGGCACCGAGGAAGCCGCCGTGCTCGCCCCGATCAACGGCCTCCTCGCCGCGATCGCGCGCCGTGATGGGCAGGCGGCGCTTGCCCATGTCCGCCCGGAGGGCCGCATCACCGCCGCCGGCACCCGCCCCGACGGCACCCCGGTGGTGAACGGCAAGAGCTGGGCCACCTTCGCCGCCGAGTTCACCCCCGGGCCCGAACGCCACGAGGAGCGGCTGTCGAGCCCCGCGATCGAAGTCGATGGCGATATCGCAATGGTCTGGGCCGATTACGTCTTCCTGATCGACGGCAAGACCAGCCATTGCGGCGTCAACCATTTCGACCTCGTGCGCGAGAACGGCGCGTGGAAGATACTCAACGTCACCTGGTCGCGCCGCGCCACCGGCTGCCCCGGACGATGAGCCGCGACACGCTGTTCCTGCTCGAGCACGATTTCGCCGACCCTGATCTTGGCGGCGAGCGCGTCTTCTATTGCAAGGATTGCATGACGATCGAGGGTCTGCTCGCCGCCTTCCCCGGCCGGGCCGCGAATATCGAGGTGGTGCGCGTGCCATGGCCGCGGCCGCGCGCCGCGGTGGTCGCCGCCCTTGGCGAGGCCAACCAGAACCTGCCCGCTCTGGTCTGGGAAGGCGGCTTCGCCAATGCGATCGAGCCGCTCCTCGCCGCGCTCGCCGAGCGCCACGGCTTCCCCGAGCGGCACCCGTGAAAACGCTTTCCTACACGCGCGAACTATGCCCAGATTCGTCGGCAGGCCGAAAGATCACATTCGTATTTTTACATGCCATATGCGCGAAGATCGTTAACTTTGGAGCGCCAACATGTTGAAATCGCTGCTTATCGCGAATCGCGGCGAGATCGCATGCCGCATCATCCGCACCGCCCGGGCGCTCGGCGTGCGCACTATCGCGGTCTATTCGGACGCCGACTCGAACGCACTCCACGTTCGCGAGGCGGAGGCGGCGGTGCATATCGGCCCTTCGCCGGCGCGCGAGAGCTATCTCGTCGGGTCGAAGATCATCGCCGCGGCGCTTGCGACCGGCGCGGAGGCGATCCATCCCGGCTATGGCTTCCTCTCCGAAAATGCCGATTTCGCCCAGTCTGTGCTCGACGCGGGGCTGATCTGGGTCGGCCCGAGCCCGGACAGCATCCGCGCAATGGGGCTGAAGGATGCCGCCAAGACGCGGATGATCGCCGCCGGCGTGCCGGTCACCCCCGGCTATCTCGGCGAGGACCAGTCGCCCGAACGGCTGCAGGCCGAAGCCGGTACGATCGGTTATCCGGTGCTGATCAAGGCTGTCGCGGGCGGTGGCGGAAAGGGAATGCGGCGCGTCGATGCTGCGCAGCAATTCGCCGAGATGCTGGAATCGTGCAAGCGCGAGGCGGCCTCGTCGTTCGGCGACGATCGGGTGTTGATCGAGAAATACATCCTCGCGCCGCGGCACATCGAAGTGCAGGTATTCGGCGACAGCCACGGCAATGTCGTCCACCTGTTCGAGCGCGACTGCTCGCTCCAGCGCCGCCACCAGAAGGTGATCGAGGAAGCCCCCGCCCCCGGCATGGACGAAGTTACGCGCGAGGCGATCTGCGCCGCCGCGGTGCGTGCAGCAAAAGCCGTCGACTATGTCGGCGCCGGCACGATCGAATTCATCGCCGACGCAAGCGAAGGCCTGCGCGCCGACCGCATCTGGTTCATGGAAATGAACACCCGGCTCCAGGTCGAGCACCCTGTCACCGAAGAGATTACCGGAGTCGATCTGGTGGAGTGGCAGTTGCGCGTGGCGAGCGGCGAGGCGTTGCCGCTGCGGCAGGAGGAACTGGCGATCAACGGCTGGGCGATGGAGGCGCGGCTGTATGCCGAGGATCCTGCAAATGCGTTTCTTCCTTCGATCGGTCCGCTCGATCATTTCGTGCTGCCTGACAATGCCCGTATCGAGACCGGGGTCAGCAAAGGCGACGCCGTGTCGGCCTTCTACGACCCGATGATCGCAAAGCTGGTTGTTCACCAGGCGGATCGGGCCGCCGCGATCGCGGCAATGGCTGCCGCATGCGATACTGTCGAGATTTACCCGGTTAAGACGAACGCAACGTTCCTCCGTCGCTGCCTCGAGGCTGACGATTTCGCATCGGGCAGGATCACCACCGGCTTTATCGAACAACATTCCGGTGCGCTTACCCGATACGAGGTCAGCCCCGAAGTACTCCTGGCCGGGCTCAGCTGGCGGCTCGAGGAGTTCATCGAGGCGGACCATGCCCCGCTGCCCAAGGTCTGGAAGGCCGCGCCTTCCGCCCTGTTCGGGTTTCGCCTTAATCGTGGTACCGAACCGGCCCAGCTTCGCATGCATGTCGATGGTACCGAGCATGCGGTATCGGCGATACCGAGCCATTTGGGGCACGGCTGGAGCTGGACTGTGTCGATCGACGGTGATGATTTCATCGATCCGGCCGACCTGCTCCCGACCACCCATGGACCCATGCCGGCCGAGCCGTTCGAAGGTCCGATTCAGGTCTTCGAACATGGGGCGAGCCACGTAATCGTATTTGGAAGCCGCATGGCTGGGAAGGATGGGGCAGCTACAAGCGACGGCGCTATCGTCTCCCCCATGCCCGGCCGTATCATCGCGGTCGAAGTCGCGGCGGGCGACGCCGTCGCCAGGGGCCAGCGCCTCGTCACGCTCGAAGCCATGAAAATGGAACACAGCCTCACCGCGCCGTTCGACGGGGTGGTAGCGGAACTCAATGCCGAGCCGGGCCGGCAAGTGAGCGAGGGCATGTTATTGGTCCGAGTGGATCGGGAGAACGCACTCTCGCCCGTTCGCCCTGAGCTTGTCGAAGGGCCGTCCTGACCTTGCGAAGCAAGAACGATGCTTCGACAAGCTCAGCACGAACGGAGGGTGGGAATGGCCGGCAGATATTTCGACGAATGGCAGGTCGGTGACCGCATCGAGCACAGCCTGCGCCGCACGGTCACCGAGACCGACAATCTGCTCTTCTCCACGCTGACCCACAACACCCAGCCGCTCCACATCGACGCCGAAGCAGCACGCGCCAGCGAGTTCGGGCAGATCCTCGTCAACGGCACCTTCACCTTTAGCCTGATGGTCGGGGTCACCGTCGGCGACACCACCGCGGGAACGCTCGTCGCCAATCTCGGCTACGACAAACTGGTGATGCCCAGGCCGGTGTTCCTCGGCGATACGCTGCGTGCTTCGTCCGAAGTGATCGAGCTCCGCCCGAGCAAATCGCGCGCCGGGCAGGGGATCGTCACATGGCGGCACCAGATGCACAATCAGCGCGACGAACTGGTCTGCGAATGCCTTCGCTCGGCATTGCTGCGGAGCCGGGGCGGCTGAGGCGCGTTGGCAGGTCAAGGAGAAACCGCATGACCGAACCCAATCGCGCCCCGCTCAACGACACTCCCGAACTGCGCGAGGAAACCACCTCCGCGCACCTGCTCACTGCCGACGAACCGCTGCAGGACGGTGCTGCGGGCGGCGGTCTCGGCGGGCTCAGCGCGGCGGAAAGCGCGCCGCATGCCACCGCTCCCGATCAGGCAGCTACCGCCGCCAACCCGGCGAGTCCGGCAATAGCAGGCGACGCCGCGTCGCTGCGCGCCGAGGCCGAAGCGCGGCACCTCGCGGCTGGCGACGCACCCGAACCGAAGCCGCTGCCGCGCCAGTGAACGCAGTTGAAGTCGCCATCATCGGCGGAGGTGCGGCAGGCGTCGCTGCCGCCCGCATGCTCGCCGATGCCGGGGTCGAGACGCTGATCGTGGAGGCGAGCGATCGGCTCGGCGGTCGCGCGCGCACGGTCCACGTCTCGGGCATGCCGCTCGATCTCGGCGCGGGCTGGCTGCACTCGGCCGAGCATAATCCCTGGGTGGGAATCGCCGAGACGAGCGGCTTCTCCATCGACCGCACCCTGCCGCGCTGGCGCGAGCAATGGCGCGAACTGGGCTTCGCCAGGACGGAGCAGAAGGCGGCGGGCGCAGCCTTCGCTGCATTCGTCCACCGCATGCGCGAAGACGCCCCGCCCAGCGACCGCGCCGCCGACTCACTGCTGCCGCGCTGCGAGTGGAACGGCTATCTCGACGCCCTTAGCGGCTACATCAACGGCACCGGGAATTCCGAGGTCTCGATCGCCGACTATCTCGCTTATGACGATGCCGCAACCGAGACCGACTGGCGGGTGCGTGAGGGCTATGGCGCGCTCGTTGCAGCGCATGCATCGGGGTTGCGCGTATCGCTCGGCAACCCGGTCACCGTAGTCAACGGCAGCGGCAAACGGCTGCGCATCGAAACGCGCGGGGGCACGATCGAAGCGGATGCCGCCATCGTCACAGTCTCGACCAATGTACTGGCCGGCGGCGCGATCCGCTTCGACACCAGCCTCGATCCGGTGCTGCACGCCGCCTCGCGGCTGCCGCTCGGGCTTGCCGACAAATTGTTTCTTGCGCTCGACGACGACGAGGGGATCGATGCCAACGCGCATCTGCTCGGCAACCCCCGGGCGGCAATAACCGGCACCTACACGCTGCGGCCGTTCGGGCGGCCGGTGATCGAGGCGATGTTCGGCGGTGAGGGCGCGCGGGCAATGGAGACCGAAGGACTGAACGGCGCCGCCGCTTTTACGATCGACGAGCTCTGCGCGCTACTCGGCAGCGAATGGCGCAAACGGCTGCGGCTGATCGCCGGCTCGGCCTGGGGCGGCGACGACTTCTTCCTTGGAAGCTACAGCCATGCGCTGCCGGGGGAGGCGGCAGCGCGAGGTGTGCTGGCCGCACCGATCGACCCGCGCATCCGCTTCGCCGGCGAAGCGTGTTCGCCAAACGACTTCTCGACAGCGCATGGGGCGTTTCAGACCGGGCTCGACGCCGCCCGCGCCCTGCTGGCCGAGCCCTAGTCTAGAGACCGAACGGCCAGGTCTCGTCGTCGCCCGATTTCTCGGGGCCCGGAAGCGGCGTCACCGCCTCGGTCTCGTCGAACCAGACGAAGGCGTCGAATTGCTCGGGCAGCACCGCGTTCGAATAGTGGCTCCAGCGCTCGGTGTCCGGTCGATAGATCACGCCGATGAAGCGTTCGAGCCGCGGTTCCAGCAGTGCATCGCGAACGGCGCGCTCGGGGCGCAGGTCGAGCAGGAAACGGCTTACGCCCGAATCGTGGCAGATCCGCTCATAGCTGTCGGGGCGCGACGGATTGACTCGTTTGATCTGCATCGGTGCATCCCAGTCGTCCGCCGCGGCAACGGTGCCGCTATGCGTGCCGAAGCCGATCAATTGCGCCGCCTCGCCATATTTCTCGCGGGCGAGCTGGCCGAGGTTCAGTTCGTCGCGCTCCATCCCCATCTCGGAAACCCGCGCATCTCCTATATGCGAATTATGCGCCCAGACCACGGCTTTGGCGCCCTCTTTGCTACGCAGCATCAGGTCGAGCGTGTCGAACATATGCTCGTCGCGCAGATTCCAGCTCTCCGACGATCCGTAATACATCGCACGGTAATAAGCCTCGGCATTGGCAATCAGCCGGGCGTTCTGGGTGGCGTCCAGATAGTCGTCGCCGTCCTTGCCGATCAGCGACGCCTGCCGGTCGAGCAAATCGCGCAGCATGCCAACCACCGCATTCTGGCATCTCGCATAGCCTTCGCTGATCGCGAGCCGGCCATAGCGCTCGGGTGCGTCGCGCCACGGGGCAAGGCAACCATAACGTTCGCGCGCGATCGCAGCGGAGTCCGGATCGGTGCGGTCGAGATAGTCAATCACCGCACGGATCGAACCGCCCAGGCTGTAAAGGTCGAGGCCATGGAAACTGACTCGTCCGCGCGCCGGCAGCGCGGCATTGTGCGCGCGGAGCCAGCCGACGAAGTCATAGAATTCGCGGTTGCGCCACATCCACGTCGGAAAGCGCTGAAATGCCGGTTCGGAAGCGATTTCAGGCCGCTGCCGGACATGCCGATCGATCACCGCGGCATCGGGCCAGTCGGCCTCGACCGCGACCATGTTGAAGCCGTGCCGCTCGATCAGGCGGCGGGTGATCGCGGCACGAGCCCGGTAGAATTCGGAGGTGCCGTGGCTCGCTTCGCCGAGCAGCACGATCCGCGCGTCGCCGAACCGGTCGAACGCCGCGGCAAAGGAGGGATCGTCGATCTCGGGCAGCGGCTCGGCCGCGTCGCGGACGAGTGCCGACAGGTCTTGCTCGGCCAGAATTTCCATGCCCCAAGAACGGGCGTCGGCCGCATTGGTGCCGCTTAGGCTGCGTGCCGCGCCTTGGGCTCGGGGTTGGAGAATTCCATCTCCTGGTCGATTCCGCCATATTTGAGCGCCATCAGATCGAGTGTGTAGTTCTGGTGCACGCGCCACGGTTTGCGCGAGCCCTGACGCGGCAGCTGCGCGGCGGCGCGCTGAACATAGCCCGAAGTGAATTCGAGGAACGGCGCCTCCTCCACCGGCGCTGCCAGCCGGGGCGTCACCTGCCGCATCCCGCGCTTGCGCATCGCATTGAGCAATCGAGTAACATAATTGGCGGTGAGGTCAGCCTTGAGCGTCCAGCTGGCATTGGTATAGCCGAACGAGATCGCGAAATTGGGCACGTCGGAGAACATCATCCCCTTGTAGGTCATGTGTTTCGCCGGCTCGAACAGCTTTCCGTCGAC
>JASLBO010000254.1 GCA_030146605.1 Sphingomonas sp.
GATCTCGGGCCCGATCGAACTCGCGATCAGATCGCGCATCCCGTCGATCAACCCGCCAAGGTCGACCGCCTTGGTCTCCAGCGTCTGGCGCCGCGCGAAGCCGAGCAGCCGCTGGACGAGCGTCTTGGCGCGCTCCGCCGACAGCAGTGCATTGTCGATCAGGCGCGCCGAGCGCGCGTCGCTCTCGCCATATTTGCGCTGAAGCATGTCGAGCGCGCCCATGATCGGCGTCAGCAGATTGTTGAAGTCGTGCGCGACGCCGCCGGTCAGCTGGCCCAACGTCTCGAGCTTCTGCGCCTCGTGGAGCTGCGCCACCGCGGCCTGGTGCTCGGCGGTGCGCTCTTCCACCCGCTGTTCGAGCCCGGTGGCGAGCTGGTGCAGTTCCTCCAGCCGCGCGCGCGCCTCATATTGCCGGCTTCGGCCCCGGATCGCCGCGCGGGCGAAGCTGACCAGGGTCGTCGGATGAAACGGCCGCTCGAGAAAGGTGACGTTTCCCAGCAATTGCAGATAGCGCGCCGCCGCAGGGTTGCGCTCGAGTCCGCCGCCGCGCTGGGTGAGCAGCACGAAGGGGAAGTCCGACCATTCGGGCTGATCGTCGATCCAGCCGGCAAGCGCATTCAGATCCGCCCCGGCCAACGCCTCCTCGGTCACCAGCGCGAAGCCGGCGCCCTCGCCAAGCAGCGCCACCAGTTCGGGCACCGACTGCACGACCGCGCCGCGCAGCCCGGCCTCGCTGAGCATCGCCAGCGCGACGGTTGCATCCCGGCCTTGCGGTGCCAGGATCAGCGCGCGTTCGGAATGTGCGGGAATCAAGCCAGATTCGCCTCGAGCAGTTCGTGGGTATCCCCCACCAGCGTAGGCACCCCACGCAGCACGCCCTGGAACTCCATCAGCGGCTCGCCCAGGGTGATGCCGCGCTTGTCGATGCGATATTCACGAATCGTGTCCTCATGCGCGCCGGTGCGTTTCTTGATCACTGACATCGCACGGCGCACGCGCCCGGTCGCCTCGAAATAGCGCAGCAGGATGACGGTGTCGGCCAGATAGGTGACATCGACCGGCGACTTCATGTCGCCGACCAGCCCGTGCTGCGCGACGGTGAGGAAGGTCGATGCGCCCTGCCGGTTCAGATATTGCAGCAATTCGTGCATGTGCAGCACCAGCGCCTGCTCCTCGGGCATCGCCGCCTGATACCCGTTGAGGCTGTCGATGACCACGGTTCTGGCGCCATTCTGTTCGACGCAGTGCCGTACTTTCTCCGAAAGCTCGCCAGGGGTGAGTTCGGCCGCATCGACTTGCTCGATCAGCAGCCGCTTGCTGTCGACCATCGCCTGCAAGTCGAACCCGACCCCCCTGGCGCGCTCGAACAGCAGCCCCAGTTCCTCGTCGAACACGAACATCGCCGCGCGCTCGCCACGCGCCAGCGCGCCGGCGATGAAGGTCAGTGTCAACAGCGACTTGCCCGTGCCCGAGGGCCCGAGGATCAACGTGCTCGAGCCGCGCTCGACGCCGCCGCCGAGCAGTGCATTGAGCTCGGCGGACCCGCTCTGGAGCACACCGCGCTTGAAGTCGGTCTTGTGCTCGGCCGAAACCAGCCGCGGGAACACTCGCACCCCGCCGGTGTCGATCACGAAATCATGGTGTCCGCCGCGATAGCGCTGGCCGCGATATTTGATCACGCGCAGCCGCCGCCGCTCGGAACCATATTCGGGCGACAGCTCCTCGAGCCGGATCACGCCATGCGCGACGCTGTGCATCGTCCGGTCATTGGCTTCGCTCGAAAGATCGTCGAGCATCAGCACGGTCACTCCGCTGCGTGCGAAATAATGCTTGAGCGCGAGAATCTGCCGGCGATAGCGCAGCGAGGATTGCGCGAGCAGCCGGATTTCGGACAGGCTGTCGAGCACCACCCGGTGCGGATTGATCTTCTCGAATGCCTCGAAGATCCGGCGCGTCGTCTCGCCCAGTTCGAGGTCCGACGAATAAAGCAGGCTCTGCTGCTGTTCCTCATCGAGCAGGCTCTCGGGCGGCACGAGTTCGAAGATGTCGATCCCGTCGAACGTCCACCCGTGCGATTCCGCGCCCGCGCGCAGTTCGTCCTCGGTTTCGGACAAGGTGATGTAAAGCGAGCGCTCGCCCGCTTCGGCGCCTGCGCGCAGGAACTGCGTGGCGATCGTGGTCTTGCCCGTCCCCGGGCTGCCTTCGAGGAGGAACAATCGGCCTCGGGTCAATCCGTCGAACGTGCTGACCATGGCGCAGCAATGGCTGCTCTATCGCCAGCACCCCGCGCTCAAGGAGCCGGTCAAGAAGGAAGCGAAGGCCAAGTGAGCTTCACCGAAGACCAGATCGAGGCCGCCCGAAAGGTCTTCGCCGGCCCGATCGCGTTCCTCAAATCGGCCCCCAAGCTCGAGCATCTGCCCGATCCGGTGGTGCCCGAAGTGGCGTTTGCCGGCCGCTCGAACGTCGGCAAATCGTCGCTGCTCAACGCGCTCGCCAACCGCAACGCGCTGGCGCGTACCTCGAACACGCCCGGGCGCACGCAGGAGCTCAATTTCTTCGACGTCGGCGAGCCGCTCAAATTCCGCCTCGTCGACATGCCCGGCTATGGCTTTGCCAAGGCGCCCAAGGACATGCAGCGCCAGTGGCGCTATCTCGTCAACGACTTCCTGCGCGGCCGCGACGTGCTCAAGCGCGCGTTGGTGCTGATCGATTCGCGCCACGGCATCAAGGACGTCGACAACGAGATCCTCGACATGCTCGACACCGCCGCGGTGAGCTACCGGATCGTCCTCACCAAGACCGACAAGATCAAGGCGACCGATCTCGCCGAGGTGCGCGCACGCACCGAGGCGGAGGCACGCAAACGCCCCGCCGCGCATCCCGACATCATCGTCACCTCGAGCGAAAAGGGCATGGGCCTGCCCGAACTGCGCGCCGCGGTGCTGGAGGCAGTGAGTTGAGCGCATCGGCGCCCGACCAGCCCCTCTTCTCCTACGGCACGCTCCAGCTCGACAGCGTCCAGCGCGCGCAATTCGGCCGCCTCCTCGACGGCGTGGACGACGCGCTCACCGGCTACGCGCTGGTCGAGATTCAGATCCGCGACCCCGATGTGCTCGCGGCGAGCGGAATCGAGATCCATCTCGGTCTCGTGCCCGACCCCTCGGCCCCGCCGATCCCCGGCAAGGTCTTCCGCCTCACCGGCGAGGAGCTGGCTGCCGCCGACGTCTACGAAAGTGAAAACTACCGCCGCGAAGGCGTGACCCTCGCCTCCGGCACCCGTGCCTGGGTCTATGTGAAGGCCTGAGGGCGGACTGCCACGCACGCGATGTGCTCGGGCTGAGCCCGACCGCTAGCGTCGATTCCTAAGTTGAAGCGGGTCAGTCCCCCGCGAAAGCAGGGGACCAGGAGCCGAGAGCGCACCGCTTGTGACCCTGGCCCCCTGCTTTCGCAGGGGAGCAGAACCAGCCTGAATGAAACTGGCCCTAAACCGCCACAGCCGACGCCCGGGTTCGACGGCCCCGCCTCTACACCGGGTTGTGCTTCGCCAAAAACGCCTCCAGCGCCTCGAGGAACTCGAGCCGGTCCTCGCCGCGGCTGAAATGATGGTCGCCCTCGCGCTGCTCGATCCAGGTAACATCCTTGCCCGCCGCCTTGAGCTTTTGCGCCATCAATCGCGACTGGGCGAGCGGCACGACGCGGTCCTTCTTGCCGTGAACGAGCAGGATCGGGATAGAGAAATCGTCTGCGTGAAAGAGCGGCGATACGCTCTTGAGGTCCGGTGCCTGCAGCTTCAGCCAGTCCTTGCGCGCGCCGGCGCCGAGGAAGTTGCTGTTATGCCTGCTCATCCGGTTGAGGTCCGAGACGCCGGCAAAGGCCGCCGCGCAGCGATAGAGTTTGCCGTC
>JASLBO010000168.1 GCA_030146605.1 Sphingomonas sp.
ACGATCCGATGATCGCCAAATTAGTGACCTGGGCGCCGACGCGGGCCGAGGCGGCGGACCGGCAGGTCGCGGCGCTCGATCGCTTCCGGATCGACGGAATCGGGCACAATATCGATTTCCTATCGGCGATCATGCAGCACCCGCGCTTCCGCGCAGGCGCGCTGACCACCGGGTTCATTGCCGAGGAATATCCCGAAGGGTTCGAAGGCGCCCCCGCTTCGGCCGAACTCAGGCGCAAGCTGGCGGCGGCGGCGCTGGTGATCGACCTTGAGCGCGCGCGCCGCGCCGGGCAGATCAGTGGCCAGCTCAACGGCCCGGTTGCGCCGGATGACGAACGCATCGTCACGGTGGCCGGCGAGCGGTTCGCGCTGACGGTGGAGAGCCTCGGCGGGGTGCAACTCGTCCGCGGCGCGGGCGAACCGATGGAATTGATCGGACATTGGCGCCCGGGCGAGCCGCTGTTCGCGGTGCGGATCGACGACGCGCCGCTGACCGTCGGTGTCGAGCGCAAGGGCGCGACGTGGCGGCTGACCGCGCACGGCGCGACGCACCGCATCGAGGTGCTGCCGACGCACATCGCCCAATATCGGCATCACATGATCGAGAAGGTCCCGCCCGACATGAGCAGGTTCCTGCTCGCGCCGATGCCGGGGCTGCTTACCCAGCTCCATGTCGCGCCGGGGGACAGGGTCGAGGCGGGGCAGGCGCTCGCGGTGGTCGAGGCGATGAAGATGGAGAACATCCTGCGCGCCGAGCGCGCAGGGGTGGTCAAGGCGGCCAATTTCACGCCGGGCGAGAGCCTGGCGGTCGACGCGGCGATCCTCGAATTCGAATAGGGGGGCGCTCAGTTGCGGATCAGCGGGTATCCCGGCGGCGTCGCCGCGGCGGTTCGCAAATTGCCGCGCAATCGATCGGCCTCCGCGCTTAATGCCTGGGATTCGGCGAGCGAGCGCGTCCGGTATGCGCGTGCCTCGAGTTCTTGGGCAAGCTGGGCTTTGTCTGTCATGCGTGAAGGTATCTGCGTATCGATAGATACCGTCACTTAACCAGGTTTGCATTGGTCGATCTTTTTTTCAGACCAATCCGCGCCCTCGAATTCGAATGACGGGGACGAAGTCTCCAGCCGATGGACGCGGGAGCGTAACCGTCAGTCCCGCTTGGCCGCGCTCGAACGGAACCCGGCCGCCGCCAACGAGCTCGACTTGCTCGATCGACGCGTCGGGCAATGCCGCCTTGCCGAGCGCGACGATCGTCAGCGGCTGCCCGGGCCAGTCCAGCAGCGCCGCGTAGAGTGCGCCCTTGCTGGTCGTGAAGCGCACATCCTCTGCGGTGAATTCGACCTTGCCCTCGTTGAACATGCCTCCGCCGACCTTGGTCGGGCCTTCGCCATAGACCCGCCACGGCCGCGAGCCGAAGATCGCCGCTTCGCCGTTGCGCTGCATCCAGCGGGTGATGCCGGCGAGGATCTTGTCTTCCTCCGCATCGATCGTGCCGTCGCCGCGCATCGGGATCGACAGCAATAGATTGCCGTTCTTCGAGACCACGTCGCACAGCCGCTGGATCACCTTGACCGCGGGGATGTAGGATTTCTGCTCGTAGCGGGCACGATTATAGTGCCAGTCGCCGATGCAGGTGCAGGTCTGCCACGGCTCGTCGCGCAGCCGATCGCTGAAGCCCCGCTCGACATCGTCGACCAGCACGGTGCGCTGATAGGGCGTCAGCTGCTTGGCGGTGGCGACGACTTCAACCTGGCCGTCGCGGGCGATGCTCTGGCGGTAATAGTGCGCCAGCGCCTCGAGCCCGACATGGCCGAAGGGCAAGGCGTAATCGTCGAAATAGACCATGTCGGGCCGGTATTTTTCGACGAGGTCCTGCTGGCGGAGCAGCCATCTGGCGACGTGGCGCGGGTTCTCGGGCGGGGCGAACTCCATCCAGCGGCGGCTATGGGCCTCGTGCCAGTCGCGCATCGCCTGCGCGCTCTCGATCCCGTCGGGAGGGACCATCGCCGGGCCGGTATAGAGCTCCTGCGGGTCGAGCCCGTCCCACCAGGTCCCGGCGCCGTCGGCTTTTGTCAGCTTGAAGGCATCGTAGCGTTCACCGCCGCGCGGGCCCTCGGCGTCGTAGCCGTAAGCGGTCTGCCACCAGTGCCAGGCGTGCGCGCTGTGGTTGCTCACGGCGAAGCGCAGACCGTGCCTGCGCGCCACCTTCTCCCACGTGCCGACTATGTCGCGCTTCGGGCCGACGCGCGTGGTGTTCCAGGCGTGATATTTGCTGTCATAGGCGTCGAGATTGTCGTGATGGTTGGCCAGCGCCATGAAATAGCGCGCGCCTGCGGCCTTGTAGCGCCTGATCAGACCCTCAGGGTCCCAATTCTCGGCTTTCCACGCATTCTCGATCTCGAGAAAGCCGCGATCGGCGGGGTGGCCGTAATTCTTGAGGTGGTGTTCGTAGAAGGGGTTTCCCTGGATATACATCTGGCGGCCATACCAGTCGCCGAATTCGGGGACGCATTGCGCGCTCCAATGCGCCCAGATCCCGAACTTGGCGTCGCGGAACCAGTCGGGGACGCGGAAGGCGGCGGCGAGGCTCGACCAGTTCGGCGCCACCTGCGCCTCGGCGGAGGGAGCGGCACCTGCGGCTGCCACCCCGGCGAAACCGCTCAGTGCCTGCCTGCGGGTCAGCCCCATATTCTCGCCTTTTCATTTATAAAGCGCGTTTTCAGACAGCGTAAACGTGGGCCCACGGCGTGGCAATAGAATCGCGGCCCCGAATGCAGCCAGATATATTTCCAGCCAGTTTCCTGAATCAGAAATTAATGTAAGACCGCCCCTTAACTGACCGGAATCGCATGCGTCCCGCAGCGATCTTAAAAGATTCGGAGCGTATTATGGGGGACAGGCGGGGCATCGAGCCCGTCCGTTACTCGACGTCGGGCATCGCGCCGGCCGAGCGGCATGAAGCATGGACCGATCGCGGCTGGCCGAGCATCGCCGCGCTGTTCGAATCGACGCCGATCGGGCCGTTCTCGACATCGGCGGAGAATGTCTATCTCGACGGGATCGCGGTATCCTATTCGACCGGAACCGCGCGGCTGCTCGAGCGCACGCCCGAGCGGATCGCGGCCGACCGTATCGACATTCTCGGGGTGGGTCTGCTGCTCGAAGGCGAGATGCACGGCATCGCCGCCAGCCGCGAGTTCGAGACGCGCGCCGGCGAGATATTGCTGTTCGACATCGCCCAGCCGATCACCATGACGATGTCGATCGCGCGATCGATCCAGATCGCGATTCCTCGGGCGCTCGCCGAGGCCGAACTGGGGCCGGTGGCGGAGCTGCACGGACTGGTGATCGGCCGGGAGGGGGCGGGTTTGCTCCACACGCATCTGGGCAAGCTGAGCGAGGCGCTGCATCTGATCCCTCCCGGCGACGCGCCGCGGCTCGCGAGGACATTGCTCGACCTGCTGGTGGTCGCGGTCCACGCCTCGGCGGGAAGCGAACGGCGCGCGCCCGAGCCTGCGCTCGGCATGGCTGCGCGCGCGCGCGGCGAGATCCACGCCAATCTCGAATCCCCCTCGCTCAGCGTCGCCAGCCTGTGCCGGCGGCTGCAGGTGTCGCGCAGCACGCTGCACCGACTGTTCGAGAAGGAAGGCGGAGTGCAGACCTATATCCGCAATTGCCGGCTCAATGCGGCGCGGATCGCATTGCTCGACGCCGACAATGGCGAACGGATCGGTGCGATGGCCGAGCGGCTCGGCTTCAGCGACGCGGCGCATCTCAGCCGGTTGTTCCGCGCACGCTTCGGCGAGACGCCGAGCCAGTGCCGGCTTGCCCGCAAGAGTTAGACTCGTTTTCCTTCAATCTGAACGTGCTCCTGCGAAAGCAGGAGCCCAGAGCCCAAAGCGCGACACCTGTGATCCTGGGCTCCTGCGTTCGCAGGAGAACAGGTCTCGGCTCAATTCAAGCGGAACACAGTCTAGCGGGACTGGTATCAAGAAGCTGCTCCCGTCCCTGCTTGCAGGGAGGGGAGGGGTTGATGTGGATATGCGTCAGAAAAGCCGGGTCAGCCAATAGAATCCCGCGCCGACCAATGCCGATGCCGGGATCGTGATGATCCATGCCATTACGACGTTCTGCGCGACGCCCCAGCGCACCGCCGAAGCGCGGCGCGCGGTGCCGGCGCCGATGATCGAGCCGGTGATGGTGTGGGTGGTCGATACCGGAATGCCGAGCGCCGAGGCGCTGAACAGAACGATCGAGCCGGCCAGCGACGCGCTGAAGCCCTGATGCTGCGAAATTTTGGTGATGCGCGAGCCCATCGTCTCGATGATCCTCCAGCCGCCGGTCATCGTGCCCAAGGCGATCGCCACATAGCAGCTGATCGCGACCCAATGGGGGACTTCGAACTTCCCGGACAGGCGACCGGTCGAGTAGAGCAGAACGGTGATGATACCCATCGTCTTCTGGGCGTCGTTGAGCCCGTGGCTCAGCGAATAAGCGGCGGACGAGATCAGATGCAGCACGCGGAAGCTGCGTTCGGCGCCGCGCGCGGTCGCGTCCTTCAGCAGCCACGAGCTGGCGAGCATCACCAGCATCGCAAGGAACATACCGAGCGTCGGCGACAAGACGATCGCGAGCAACGTCTTGTTGAGGCCGCCCCAATGGATCCCGGTCAGCCCCGCATGCGCGACCCCGGCGCCGATCAGCCCGCCGATCAGCGCGTGGCTGCTCGACGACGGGACTCCCTTCATCCAGGTCAGCACGTTCCAGAACATCGCCCCGCCGAGCGCCCCGAAGATCACCGCCGGATTGATGACGTCCTGGTCGACCAGCCCCTTGCCGATCGTCTCCGCCACCGCATGGAGCGCGGGCACTG
>JASLBO010000185.1 GCA_030146605.1 Sphingomonas sp.
CCGCCAATGTGACGCTGCGCGCCCGCGTCACCGGCCCCGACGGCAAGCAAGTCGAGGTCGTCCGCACCGCCAGCCTCGCCGCCGGCGAGAACATGGTCAGCGCCCCGCTGACGGTCGCGCAGCCGCAGCGTTGGTGGCCCGTCGGCTATGGCGCGCAGCCGCTATACGCGGTCGAGGCGACGCTCGGCACCGGCGGCGAGACCGACGATCGCGTGACTCAGCGGATCGGGCTGCGCACCACCGAGTTCATCCGCGAGCAAGGCAGCTTCGGCTTCCGGATCAACGGGGTGCCGATCTTCGCCAAGGGCGCCAACCTGATCCCGTTCGACAATTTCCCTTCGCGCGTGCCCGAGGCGCAGATGCGGCAGATCCTGGCAAGCGCGCGCGACGCCAACATGAACATGATCCGCGTCTGGGGCGGCGGCTATTATCTCGACGATGCCTTTTACCGGATGGCGGACGAGATGGGGCTGATGATCTGGCAGGACTTCATGTTCGGCGGGTCGGTGACTCCGCCCGACGCGGCGTTCCGCGAGAATGTGCGCGTGGAGGCCGAAGAGCAGGTCGAGCGGCTCCAGCCGCACCCCTCGGTGGTCGGCTGGGCGGGTGGCAACGAAGTGCTGTCGGGCTGGGAGAATTGGTCCGATCGCAAGGCGTTCAAGAAGCGGATCGGCGCGGATGCGCAGGAGCGGATCGGCGCGGGGATGGCGGTGCTGTTCGATCGCGTGTTGCGCGAGGCAGTGACCAGGCGCGCGCCGGGTACCCCGTATTGGCCGGGCTCGCCCTCGACCGATTATGAAGGCCCGACCGATACCGACAAGGACGGCGACCGCCATTTCTGGGACGTGTGGTCGGGATCGAAGCCGGTCGAGCGCTATCTCGATTCGTGCCCGCGCTTCATGTCCGAATATGGCTTCCAGGCGATGCCCGACCTTTCGACGATCCGCGGCTTCGCGGGCAAGGGCGCGCTGGCGATCGACAGCCCGGTGCTCAAGGCGCACCAGAAGTTCCTCGCCGGCGAGGGCAATGCGCGGCTCCAGCTCTATCTCGACCAGCGGCTGCGGAAGCCAAAGGATTTCGCCGATCTGGTCTATCTGACGCAGGTCAACCAAGCGCAGGCGATCGACATGGCGGCGCGGCACCACCGCGGATGCCGGCCGGTGACCCTGGGTTCGCTCTATTGGCAGCTCAACGACACCTGGCCGGCGATTTCCTGGGCGAGCGTCGATTACCACGGCCAGTGGAAGTTGCTACATTACGCCGCGCGCCGCTTCTTCGCGCCGCAGGCGATCGTCACCGAGCATAAGGATGGAGCCACCCGCGTCGCGCTCGTCTCCGATGCGACGGCGCCGATCGCCGCCGGGTGGCGCATCCGCGCGTTCGACATGTCGAGGACGCCGCTGGGCACCAAGGGGGCGCAGGTGACGCTCGAGCCGCTGGGTGCGCAGGAAGTCGCGAGCATCGCCGATGCTGAGCTGTTCGCCGGCGCCGATGCCAGAGCGAGCTTCGCGGTCGCCGAACTTATGATCGATGGGCGGAGCGTCTCGCGAACGATCGTCGAGCGCGCGCTACCCAAGGACATGGCCTATCCCGCGCCCGCGCTGACGGCACATTGGGAAGGCAAGAGCGTGACGATCACCGCAGGGGCGCTCGCCCGCGCGGTGATGCTCGACTTTGGCGACGTCGCTGCGCAACCGAGCGACGACGGCTTCGATCTGCTCGCCGGCGAGAGCATCACGATCGACGTGCGCTCGGACGCCTCCGCCGCCGCGCTCAGGCGCGCGCTGACCCTCCGTACTCTGGGACCGCAATGATGATCCTTCCGATCCTGCTCGCCGGCGCCGAGCCCGACCCCGACGCGGTTGCCAGGGCGATCGCTACGATGACCGTCGAGGGGAAAGCGGCGCAGCTCCAGAGCACCGCGCCCGCCGATCCCGAGGCCGGAATTCCGGCTTACGACTGGTGGAACGAGGGGCTGCACGGACTGGCGCGCAACGGCTACGCCACTGTCTTTCCACAGGCGATCGGCCTTGCCGCCACCTGGGACATCGCGCTGATGCAGCGCGTCGGCGACGTGGTGGCCACCGAGGCGCGCGCGAAGTTCAACGCGCGCCCGATCCATGCCGACCGGCGGATCTATGAGGGGCTGACGATCTGGTCCCCCAACATCAACATCTTCCGCGATCCGCGCTGGGGCCGGGGGCAGGAGACCTATGGCGAGGACCCGTATCTGACCGGGCATCTCGGCGTCGCGTTCATCCAGGGCCTGCAGGGCCCCGACCCAGCGCATCCCAAGGTGATCGCCACGCCGAAGCACTTCGCGGTGCACAGCGGCCCCGAGGCCGGACGCGACGGCTTCGATGTCGATCCGAGCCCGCAGGATCTGGAATCGACCTATCTGCCCGCGTTCCGGCTCGCGGTGACCGAAGGCAAGGCGCGCTCGCTGATGTGCGCGTACAACTCGCTCCACGGCATTCCGGCTTGCGCGCTGCCGTCGCTGATGATCGATCGTCTGCGCGGCGACTGGGGCTTCACCGGCTTCACTGTCTCCGACTGCGACGCCGTCGCCAACATCCATCTGTTCCACCATTACCGGCTCGACGGCGCGGCGGCGGCCGCGGCGGCGCTCAAGGGCGGCAACGACCTCAATTGCGGGTCGGCCTATGCCGCTTTGCCGCAGGCAGTTAAGCGCGGACTCGTGACCGAAGGCGAGATCGACACCGCGCTGACCCGCGCGCTTTCGGCGCGCGCCGCGCTCGGCACCTTGTTCGGTGCGGACAGTCCATGGAACCGGATCTCGCCCGACGCGGTCGGCACGCCCGCCCACCGTGCGCTGGCGCTGGAGGCCGCGCGCAAGGCGATCGTGCTACTCAAGAACGACGCCGGCCGGCTGCCGCTCGCCAAAGGCAGCCGCATCGCGGTGATCGGCGCCGATGCCGACGATCTCAACGTGCTCGAAGCCAATTATCACGGCACTGCAGAGGATCCGGTGACGCCACTGGAGGGCATCCGCCGCCAGTTCGGCGCGGCCAGTGTGGTTTATGCGCAAGGCTCGATACTGGCCGACGGGGCACCGGTGGTGGTGCCCGAGACCGCGTTCACGGCCGACGGCAAGCCGGGCCTGAAGGCCGAGTATTTCGCGACCGTCACCGTCGCGGGGACGCCGGCAGCCGTGCGGCAGGAGCGCCGGATCGACTTCAACTACACCCGCGCCGCGCCGCTGCCCGGGCTCGATGCCAGGGGCTTCGCGGTGCGCTGGACCGGCGAACTCGTGCCGCCGGGGCCGGGCCGCTACACGCTGGCAATCGACATCCCCGCATGCTGGAAAGATTGCACGAAGCACGACGCAGTGCGGCTGTGGATCGACGGCAAGCCGCTCCATCAAGGGCCGCTCGGCAAGGCGCGCGTCGAGATTCCGCTCACGAGCGATGGCCGTCGTCACAGCTTCCGGCTCGAGCTCGACCATCATGGCGAGGATGAGGGGCTGCGGCTGTTGTGGCTACCGCCGGCCGAACCGCTGCTCGAACAAGCAGTCGCCGCGGCGCGCGAGTCGGATGTGGTGGTCGCGGTGCTCGGCCTGTCGCCCGATCTCGAGGGCGAAGCCTTGCAGGTCACCGTGCCCGGCTTCGTCGGCGGGGACCGGACCGATATCGCACTGCCGTTCGCGCAGCAGCGTTTGCTTCAGGCCTTGCGCGATACCGGCAAGCCTGTGGTATTGGTGCTGACCAACGGCAGCGCGGTCGCCGTCGATCCAGCCATGGCCGACGCGATCCTGACCGCCTGGTATCCGGGCGAAGCGGGTGGCACCGCGATCGCCGAGACCTTGGCGGGGCTGAACAATCCCTCGGGACGGTTGCCGGTGACCTTCTACAAATCGGCTTCGGATCTGCCGGCGTTCGTCGATTACGGAATGAAGGAGCGGACCTACCGCTTCTTCACGGGGACGCCGCTCTGGGGCTTCGGCCACGGGCTGAGCTACACCAGTTTCGCCTATCGCGGACTGTCGGCCAAGGGCGCTAGCACCGCCGCCCCGGTCGACGTGCGGGTGACCGTCCGCAACAGCGGCGCACGCACAGGCGAGGAAGTCGTGCAGGCCTATCTGGTGCCGCCGGCGCAAAAGGGCGGATCGCTCACCAGCCCCGTGCTGCAGCGCCAGCTCGTCGGGTTCCGGCGCGTCACGCTGGCGCCGGGCAAGGCGCAGACGCTGCGCTTCGCTCTCGATCCGCGCAGCATCAGCATTGTCGCACGCGACGGCACGCGCCGGGTGGTTCCAGGGTCCTATCGCCTCTGGGTCGGCGGCGGCCAGCCGGGCGACGGGCCCGGGCAATGGGCCGATTTCACGCTGAGCGGTGCCGCGCAGGAGCTGCCGAAATAATGGACCGTCGTACTCTGCTGGTGAGTGGGCTGGTGCTCGCCGCGACCCCCGCCGTGGCGCGTCGGCGTACGCCAAAAGGCGGCGCGCCCAATCTGTTTATCGGCACCGGCGGCACCGGCCACACCTATCCCGGCGCGACCGTGCCGTTCGGAATGGTGCAATTGAGCCCTGACACGGGCGTCGAGCGCTGGGAGACCTGCTCGGGTTATCATCGCGGCGACAGCTCGATCCTCGGTTTCTCGCACACCCATCTCTCGGGCACCGGGATCGGCGACATGCTCGACGTCCTCGTCGTGCCAGGTACCGGTCCGGTCAGGCTCCAGCCCGGCGAGACCGACAAGCCGGGGAGCGGCTATCGTCAGCGCTTTGCGGACGAGCATGCCGAGCCGGGCTATTATCGCGTCCGGCTGGAGAACCAAGTCGCCGCCGAACTCACCGTCACCGAGCGCACCGGCTGGCACCGCTATCGCTTCCCACAGGGCGCCGGGCATTTGCTGGTCGACCTGTCGCATCTGGTCAGCGATCGGCCGGGCGGGCGGCCGCTTATCGACGAGGCCCTGCTGGCGATCGATGCCGAAGGCACGCTCACTGGCACGCGCCGCATGTTCCGCTGGGCCAAGGGCCGGCGGATCTTCTTCGCGATGCAATTCTCGCGCAGGCCCGATCGCGTCACCTTCGTCGGAGACGGCGATGCGCTGCAGCCCGTCGGATCGACGCAGGTTGCCGGCAAGCGGCTCAAGGCGGTGCTGCACTATGACGATGCCGGCAAGGCGCCGGTGACGGTCTGCTGCGGCATCTCCGCGGTCGATGCCGCCGGAGCGCGTGCCAATCTCGATGCCGAGACGTCGCATTGGGACTTCGATCGCGTGCGCAGCGTCGCGGCCGATTACTGGCGCAACGCGCTCGACACGGTGCGGGTCGAGGGCGGCACCGCAGACCAACGCACGATCCTGTCGTCAGCGCTGTACCACGCCCAGGTGGCACCGACGTTGATTTCGGATTTCGACGGCCGCTATCCCGGGCTCGACGGCACGGTGCAACATGCGCCTGCCGACGGCGCGGCGTATAGCAGCTACTCCTTGTGGGACACATACCGCGCGCTACACCCGCTGCTGACCCTGATCGCGCCCGAGCGGACCAAGCAACTGGTCGACGACCTTATCCGCCAGACCGCGCAATCGCCGTTCGGCCCTTTGGTCTGGCCGCTGCAGGGCAAGGAAACGGGGACGATGATTGGCTGGCACGGCGTAGTGCCGCTGGCCGAGGCGCACGCCAAGGGCATCGAGGCGGACTATGCCGCGGCCTGGCCCGCGATCCGCAAGCGCAGCTTCGATTTCGCCGCGCCCGACAAGGAGAATAGCCGCGGCCGCGATCTTTATGACCGCCTTGGTTACGTGCCCGCCGACAAGATCAACGAGAGCGTCAGCCGCACCCAGGAATATGCCTATGACGATTGGGCCTCGGCGCGGCTCGCACGTGCAGCGGGCGCCGGGGCGGACGCCGATCGGCTGACAAGACGGTCGGGCAATTGGCGCAACGTGATCGATAAAGGGATCGGCTTCGCGCGGCCGCGCTTTGCCGACGGGAAATGGTGGAAGGACTATGATCCGATCCAGCTCGGCCACATGCCCGAGCCCGACTGGCGCGATTATACCGAGGCCAATGGCTGGCAGGCCAGCTTCCTCAACCAGCATGACATCTATGGGCTGATCGCGCATCTGGGCGGCGATGCGAAGTTCGAGGCGAAGCTCGACGCGCTGTTCACTGCCCCCTCGACATTGCCTGCCAATGCACCGCCGGACATCTCCGGGCTGGTCGGCCAATATGCCCATGGCAACGAGCCCGACCAGCATGCGCCCTATCTTTATGCCTATGCCGGCGCGCCGTGGAAGACGCAGGCGATGGTGCGGCGGCTATGCACCGAAATGTACCGCAACGATCCCGACGGGATCATCGGCAACGACGATTGCGGCCAGATGAGCGCGTGGTTCGTCTTCTCGGCGCTCGGCTTCTATCCGGTCGATCCGGTCGAGGCGGCCTATGTGTTCGGATCGCCCCTGTTCGAGCGTGCCGAAGTTTCGGTGGGGCAGGGACGCAAGCTGGTGATCGGGGCGCCGGGCAACGGTCCGGACACTCCCTATGTAACGGCGGTCCGGTGGAACGGGCGCCCGT
>JASLBO010000192.1 GCA_030146605.1 Sphingomonas sp.
CTCTACGGCATCTCGCGCTGGGGCCTCGCCGGCCGGCTCGATGTCACCGCCGACGAGGCGCAGGACATGATCAACCGCTATTTCGAGCGTTTCCCGGGGATCAATTCCTACATCGTCTCGACGATCGAGGAAGTCCGCGCGAGGGGCTACACCACCACCCTTTTCGGTCGGAAGACCCATTTCCCGCGGATCAAGTCGAGCGTCCAGCACGAGCGCCAGGGTGCCGAACGCGCCGCCATCAACGCTCCAATCCAGGGCACCAGCGCGGACATCATCAAACGGGCAATGGCGCGGATGGGCCCGGCACTGCGCGACGCCGGGCTGCCGAACGTCCGGATGCTGATGCAGGTCCACGACGAACTGGTGTTCGAGTTGCCCGAGGGCGATGTCGAGGCGGCCAGGCCGGTGATCGAACGCGTGATGGCCACGGCCGCCGAACCCGCGATCAAGCTCACCGTCCCGCTCGGGGTCGAAATCGGAGTAGGCCCGAGCTGGGGCGCGGCGCATTGACCCTGCAGGAGCGTATCGACGTTCAGAAATCCTCCCCCGCCAGGGGGAGGTGGCACGCGCAGCGTGACGGAGGGGGCGGAATCACTGCGCTCGCCCGAGAGGACATCGCTTGCCTCCCCCTCCGTCGCCTTCGGCGCCACCTCCCCCTTGCGGGGGAGGATGAAGCGCCGATCCTGACGGCGGGAGAAGACCCGTTCGCCCTCCGCCAGGCGCAGGGCGAACAAAATGGCTGAGTCCGCCGCCCCCACCGACGACATCAACGCCCTCGCCAAGGGCGGGCGGACCAACATTTTCGGCTTCCTGCTCCGGCTCGCCGCGCGGCTGCCCTTCCTGTTCATCGCCGGGCGCGCCTACGGCCCCGACATCGTCGGTCGCTATGCGATCGCGGTGCTGGTGATCGAAGTTGCCGCCTTGCTCGCCACGCTCGGGCTCAAGCGCGGGCTGGCGCAGGCGCTGTCCTCGACCGACCGGCCGCATGCGCATGTCGTTTGGGACGGCGTGCTGGTCGCGTGCGGTGCCTCGGCGATCGCCAGCGCGGTGCTGATCGCCTTTCCGCAGGTGATGTATCCCAACAGCGCGGTGATGGGGCTCGAGCGGCTTCTGCCTTTGGTGGTGTTCGCCGTCGCGATATCCGACGTCACGCTCGCCGCATTGGCCTATCGCCACAATATCCGCGCCTCGGTGACCGCGCGCGCGGTCGTCGAGCCGTGGACGATCAGCATTGCCGCCTGGGGCTTCTCCTTCGTCTCGGCGCGCGACGGGCTGATGTACGCCTATGTGCTGTCGATGCTCGCCGCGCTCGCCGCCTCGGTGGTGCCGTTCGTGCGCGAATATGGCATGCCGCGCGGCTGGCACCCGCGGCTGGCCGACATCGTCGCTCTGGCCCGCCGCAACGCCCCGCTGGCCGGCGCCGACGCGCTCGAATGGGGCACGCGCAACGTCGATCGCTTCATCCTAGCGCTTCTGTTCAGCCCCGCGGTGGTCGGCATCTATTACATGGCGCAGCAGGTCGCCTCGATCCCGCAGCGGCTGAAATCGAGCTTCGATCCGATCCTCGCGCCGGTGGTCACTCACAGCCTCGCCGGGAACGACCGCAAATCGGTCGCCAAGCAGGTTCGCCAGGTCGGCTTCTGGATCGTCAGCGCGCAGGCCGCCTGCCTCGTCGTCTTCGGAATTCCGGCGGAGGGGGTGATGGGGCTGATCGGCCCCGAATTCGTCGTCGGCGCCGGCGCGATGTGCATCCTGCTCGTCGCCGAAGTGCTCGCCTCGACCGGGGCGGTGTGCGAGACCGGGCTGATCTATGTCGCCCGCCACCGCAATCTGATGATCTCGCTCGCGGTGCTGCTGCTCCAGATCGCGCTGAGCTTCGCCTTCGTCTTCTATGCGCGGGCGCAGGGCTGGTCCGAACCGGTCCAGGCCGCCGGCCCGGCGGCGGCGCTGGCGGTGTCGCTGGCGATCAGCTCGGCGGCCAAGGCGATCATGCTACGGCGCCTGCTCGGCGCGTCGGTGGTCAGCATCCGGCCGAGCTTCTTCGTCGCGATCGGCGCGGCGGCGCTGGTCGGCTCGGCATTCATGTCGCTGCCGCACCATTATGAATGGGCGGAGCTGAGCCTCGGCATGCCGGCGATCCTCGTGACCTTCCTGTTCGTGATGATCAAGTTCGGTTTCGGCCCCGAGGATCTCTCGCTGTTCCGCAAGCCCGCCGCGGACGAGGAACCGACGCTGCCGGTCGCGGAGAAGTTGTAGGCACATCCTGGACTTTTGCGGGGGAGACGCGGAATCGATTCGCCGGACTGTGCAAACATCGGCGACACCATGTTCCGCGTTTTCCGTGTGCGCGGCGGGAACGCGTAAACCGCGAAGCCAGGCGTCACTCCACCGGAAATCCCCGCCGCCTGAACAGCGCCTTCACGTCCGGATCGCGCCCGCGAAATGCCTTATAGGCTTGCTTCCGGTCGGTCTCGTTGCCGGTCATCAGCAAGGTCGTGCGGAACTTGTCGGCGGTCGCCTTGTCCCAGACATCGCCGCTCTCCTCGAACGCCGCCCAGGTGTCGGCGTCCATCGTCTCGGACCAGAGGTACGAGTAATAACCCGCTGAATAGGCGTCGCTCGAGAACAGGTGATTGAACTGCGGCAGCCGGTGCCGCATCACGATCTCCCGCGGCATTCCCATCGCGGTGAGCGTGTCGCGCTCGAACGCGTCGGGATCGGTCACCGGCTCGGTCCGATCGTGCAGCCGCATGTCGACGATCGCCGACGACAGATATTCCACCGTGTCGAAGCCCTGGTTGAAGGTCTCCGCCTTCTGGATCTTGGCGACCAGATCGGCCGGGATCGGCGCGCCGGTCTTGTAATGCTTGGCGAAGCGATTGAGCACGTCGGGGGTGAGCAGCCAGTTCTCGTTCACCTGGCTTGGATATTCGACGAAGTCGCGCGGCGTTCCGCCAAGTCCCGGATAATAGACGTTCGAGAGCAGGCTGTGCAGCGCGTGGCCGAATTCATGGAACAGCGTCGTCGCATCGTCCTTACTGATCAGCGTCGGCTCGCCCGCGGCGCCCTTGGTGAAATTGTTGTTGTTCGACGCGAGCACGATCTTGTTGCCGCGCAGGCCCGAACGGCCGCGATAGCTCGTCGCCCACGCCCCAGAGCGCTTGCCCGCGCGGGCGAAATTGTCGAGATAGAAGATCCCGATCTCGGCTCCGCTGGTGCGGTTGGTGACCTGGAAGGTACGCACATCCGGATGGAATACCGGAATACTGCCGCTATTCTCCTTGAAGTCGAGATCGTAGAGCCGGCCGGCCGAATAAAATGCCGCCTGCACGATCTGGTCGAGCTGGAGATACGGTTTTACTTCATTCTCGTCGAGGTCGTACTTCGCCTTGCGGACCTTCTCGGCATAAAAACGATAGTCCCACGGCTCGATGGTCAGCTTCGCGCCTTCCTTGTTGGCCAGCGCCTGCATGTCGGCGACTTCCTCGCGCACCCGCGCCACCGCGGCGGGCCACACCGCCATCATCAGCTTCGTCGCATTTTCCGGCGTCTCGGCCATGGTGTCGTCCATCCGGTACCAGGCGTGGTTCTTGAAGCCGAGCAGCTTCGCCCGCTCCTGCCGCAGCTTCAGGATCTCGGCGATCGTCGCGTTGGTATCGTTCGCGTCGCCGTTGTCGCCGCGGTTGACGAACGCCTTGTAGACCTTTTCGCGTAAGCCCCGGTTGGTCGAATACATCAGGAAAGGCTGGACCGAGGAGCGCGTGTTTTTGATCGCCCATTTGCCCGCGGCCCCGCGCGCCTTGGCCTCTTCCGCCAGGCTCGCCTTGAAGCTGTCGGCCAGCCCGGCGAGATCGGCTTCGCTGTCGAGCAGGATCGCAGTCTCCTCGTCGGCGAGGACCTTGCGGCTGAATTCGGTGTAGGCGGTGGCCAGCCCCTGGTTGATCCGCTGGACCGAGGCCTTGCCCGCCGCGTCGAGCAGCGCGCCCGACGTCACATAATTGCGATAGCTCCGCTCGAGCAGCCGCAGCTGCTGGGGGTTGAGCCCGGCGCTGGCGCGGCCGTCATAGATCGCCTTCACCCGCGCGAACATCTTCGGGTCGAGGCTCATCTCGGTGAAGAAGGCCGAAAGCTTCGGGCTCCATTCCTTCGCGATCGCCTGAACCTCGGGGGTGGCGAGGTTGCTTTGATAGACACCCCAGGCCGCGAACAACCGGCCCATCTCCTCGCCCGAGCGCTCGCCCGCCTCGATCGTGTTCTGAAAGGTCGGCGCGGCGGGATTGTCGCGAATCCTGGCCATATCGGCGCGGGCATTGGCCATCGCGCGCTCGAACGCGGGTGCGAACATCGCGGGGACGACCTTGTCCCACTGCGGCACCCCTTCGTGCGCGCCCGGCCATTTGGCGAGCAAGGGCGTGGGATCCTGCACGGTGGCGGGCGCAGGCGTAGTCTGGGTCTGGGGCATTGTGGATCCGAAAGCAGGCATGGCGGCGGCGAGCGCCGTGGACGCGATCAACGCGAACCGAAGCGAATGGGTCATCAGGCGGGGTCCCCCGGTGCTATGGAATTGCAGAACACTAGGGGCGCAACGCGGCCTGACGCAAGCGCTTGTCAAACAATGGATTGACTCAGGGTCGAATGGGAACAGAATAGGAACATCGCCGTTCCCCGAGTCGTGAGTGCCCGCTGCCGTCCTATGGCCGATCCTGCCGTCCTTGCCCAGCTTCGCGAGCAATTGCGCGCGATGGAGACCCAGGGTTTCCGTCGCCGCCCGGTGTTGCCGTTCGGGATGCCGGCGCTCGATTCGCGGCTGGCGACGGGCGGGCTCAGGCTCGATGCGCTGCACGAGATCGCTGCCGCTTCGAGCGACATGGCGGAAGATTGCGCCGCGACCTTGTTCATGGCGGGGATCGCGGCGCGCGCCTGGGGACCGGTTCTCTGGGTGGTTCGGCGGCGTGACCTGTTCGCGCCGGGCCTGTCGCAGGTCGGGCTCTCCCATAAGCGGCTGATCTATGCCGAGGCGCGCG
>JASLBO010000212.1 GCA_030146605.1 Sphingomonas sp.
CGAAGCGGACGCACAGGAGGCCGAGCCGGCGCAAAAGGGCGCAAAGGCTGCCCAGCAGGAGGAAGCCTTCACGACCGGCGTCGCCAAGGGCCGCGACCGGCTCGACAGCGCCACCTCGACCAGCGCCATCAAGGAGCGTGACGTCGTGAAGCTGGCGCCCCGCTCGCTCGCCGATATCCTGCGCACGATTCCCGGCATCCGCGTCGAGGGCTCGAGCGGCGACGGCAACTCGAACTACACCATCCGCGGCCTTCCGCTCGCCTCTGGCGGCTCGAAGTACATGCAGATCGAGGAAGACGGCCTTCCGGTCCTCGAATTCGGCGACTTCTTCGGCGTCGCCTCGGACATCTTCATCCGCGCCGATGCTAACCTCGCCGCAGTCGAGGCAATCCGCGGCGGCTCGGCTTCGACGTTCGCCTCGAATTCGCCCGGCGGCGTGATCAACCTGATCTCGAAGACCGGCGATGTCGAAGGCGGCGCGATCCAGCTCAGCACCGGGCTCAACTATGACGAGCAGCGCCTCGACTTCGATTATGGCGGCAAGCTCTCGGATACGCTGCGCTTCCACGTGGGCGGCTTCTATCGCGCCGGTGAAGGCGTCCGCGATATCGGCTACACCGGTGTCAAGGGCGGACAGATCAAGTTCAATGTCACCAAGACGTTCTCCAACGGCTTCGTCCGCGTCTACGGCAAGTATCTCGACGATCGCTCGCCGCAGTACATGCCGGTGCCGGTGCGCATCACGGGGACGCTCGACAAGCCGGTGCTGGAAAGCTTCCCCGGCTTCAAGATCAACTCGGGAAGCTTCCTGTCGCCCAACGTGAGCAGCGTCATCACGCTCGACGGCAACAACCGGCCGAGCCGGTTCAGCGTCGCAGAAGGCATGCATCCCATCGTGAAGTCGGTCGGACTCGAGGCCCAGTTCGAGCTGGGCGGCTGGACGATCAGCGAGCGCATGCGCTATTCGAGCATCTCCGGCGGCGTCGTTCGCAACCTGATCAGCACGATCAACACCGTAAGCGGCCTGGCGACCACGCTGGGCGGCGCCGGCGCGACGCTTGGCTATGCGAGCGGCCCGCTGCGCGGCCAGCCGATCACCAACGGCTCGACGCTCAACGGCAACGGCCTGCTCGCGCAGATGCTGCTGATCAAGTACAACATCCACTCGCTCGACAATTTCAGCAACGACTTGCGCGGCAGCCGCGTGTGGAAGGTCGGCGAGGGCGACCTGACCGTGACCGGCGGCATCTACAAGGCGACGCAGGATCTCAACACCGACTGGCTCTACACCAGCACGGTGCAGGACGTGGTGGACGGCGGCGATTCCGCGCTGGTCAACGTGACCAACGCGGCGGGCGTGGCGCAGACGCAGGACGGCTTCTACGCGTTCAATCTCACCGGCGGCACGGGCATCTATCGCCGCACGTTCGACATCAACTATGACGTGACCGCGCCTTATGGCTCGATCAACTATCATGCGGGCAAGATCGCGGTCGGCGGCAGCGTCCGCTACGATATCGGCAAGGTGCGCGGGCAGCTTATCGGATCGGACCTCGGCGGCGGCCGCGTCGGTGTGACGTCGTACGACATCAACGGCGACGGCAGGATCTCGGCGGCGGAAACGCGGACCGGCATCCTTCCGCTCGGCAGCCCTGCGCCTGTCGGCTACGACTATCGCTATCTCAGCTACTCGACGGGCATCAACTTCCGCATCGCCGAGCAGCTCGCGGCATTCGCCCGCTACAGCCGTGGCGCACGGGCCAATGCCGACAAGATCCTGTTCACCCCCGCGGTGAGCATGACCAGCGGCGAACTCATGAATTCGCGCGACGGCTATGACGTGGTCAAGCAGGCCGAGGTCGGCGTGAAGTTCCGGCAGTCGGGACTCAACCTGAACCTCACCGCCTTCCTGGCAAAAACCAACGACACCAACCTGCAGAGCGGCGGCACCCTGCTCAAGCGCACCTACCGTGCGTATGGCGCCGAGTTCGAGGGCGGCTATCGTCAGGGACCGTTCAGCCTCACGGCGGGAGCCACCTATACCCATGCCGAGATCAACAAGGACGAGCTGAACAGCGCGATCGACGGCATGACCCCGCGTCACCAGCCCAAGCTGATCTACAACGTCACGCCGCAAGTCGACACGCGCTACTTCAGCCTTGGCGCCAATGTCAGCGGCGTCACCGGGAGCTTTGCGCAGGACCTGAACCGGCTCAAGATGCCAGGTTACACGCTGGTCGACGCCTTTCTGCAGTTCCGCCCGGCGGACAGGGTGCAGGTGATGCTCAACGCCAACAACCTGTTCGACAAGACCGCATTCTACGAGCTCTCGCAGAACGCGATACCGGCGAACGGGATCGGCTGGGGCCGCGCCGCCAACGGGCGCACCATATCAACATCGGTTCGCTTCGACTTCTGAGGCCGACGGGGCCCGGCGAGCGATGCGCCGGGCCCGCTTTTTGCAGCATTATCAACCGTTACCGCGGGCCCCCGTCTAGAATGGAGAGTACGCTTAAGAAGAGGCTCCAGTTCACGTTATGAAGAAGTTTTTGCTGTTGACCGCAGCGCCGTTCGCACTGCTTTCCCCGGCGCTGGCCAACGACGTGCCTGCCGCGCCCGCACAGGAGGCAGAGGCGCCCGCAAAGAAGGGCACCGAGGAAGTATTCTCGACCGGTGTCGCCAAGGGGCGCGACCGGCTCGACAGCGCGACTTCGACCAGCGCGCTGCGCGCCAGCGAGATCGACAAGCTCGGCGCGCGCTCGATCGCCGAGATCCTGCGCGACATTCCGGGCATCCGCGCCGAAGCCGCAAGCGGCGAAGGCAATGGCAACATCACCATCCGCGGCCTGCCGATCGCCTCGACCGGCGCCAAGTTCCTGCAGCTGCAGGAAGACGGCCTGCCGGTTCTCGAATTCGGCGACATCAGCCTGACGGGCGCCGACTCCTTCCTGCGCGCCGACCTCAACCTCGCCGCAGTCGAAGCGATCCGCGGCGGTTCGGCCTCGACCTTCGCTTCCAACTCGCCCGGCGGCATCGTCAACTTCATCTCGAAGACCGGCGACGTCGAAGGCGGTTCGGTCCAGCTTTCCACCGGCCTCGACTATGACATGCGCCGCGTCGACTTCGACTATGGCGCGAAGATCAGCGACACGCTGCGCTTCCATGTCGGCGGCTTCTGGCGCGACGGCGAGGGACCGCGCGCAACCGGCTTCACCACGGCGAAGGGTGGCCAGATCAAGCTCAACGTCACCAAGGAATTCGACGGGGGCTATGTCCGCTTCTACGGCAAGTATCTCGACGACCGCTCGCCGATGTACGACATCACGCCACTTTCGGTGACCGGCACCAATTCAGATCCTGAATATGGCGCGCTGCCCGGTTATGACGCGCGGCACGATTCGCTGTTCAACCGCAATTTCCAGCGGGTAACCGCCCTCGACGGCAACAACAACGTCGCGAACTACCAAAACGGCAATCGCGCCGTGGTCAAGTCTTTCGGCATCGAGAGCAAGATCGAAGTCGCGGGCTGGGACGTCACGGAGAAGTTCCGCTATGCGGACATGTCGGGTCACGCCCTGAGCGTAATCTCCGCCACGTTCCTTCCGGCCGCGGCACTTGCGCCGGCGTTCGGTGCACCGGGCGGCACGATCCGCTTCGCGACCGGCCCCAATGCCGGTCAGACGATCGCCAACCCCACCACGCTCAATGGCAACGGTCTCGCCGCATTGTTGCTGGTCGGCGACGTCACCTTCAACAGCCTCGACAACGTCACCAACGACATCCGCGCGAGCAGGGTGTGGAACGTCGCCGGCGGCGAGTTCACCACCACGGTCGGGCTGTATAGCTCGCATCAGACGATCGACACCAACTGGGCCTGGAGCTCGGTCTTCGGCGACATCCGGGGTGGCGGCGACGGTAATCTGCTCGACGTCGTGACGCCCAGCGGGACCAAGCTGACCCAGGACGGTGTGTTCGCTTACGGCCTTCCCGGCGCAAGCACGCTGCGTCGCCGCTACGACGTCGGCTACACCACGAACGCGCCGTTCGGCTCGGTCAATTTCCGCATCGGCAAGCTCGCGATCGGCGGCAGCGCGCGGTATGACTTCGGCAGCGCCAAGGGTTCGCTGATCGGTGCCGATCTCGGCGATGGCCGTATCGGTCTTGCCCCCAAGGACATGAATGGCGACGGCGTGATCTCGGTCCCCGAGCGGAACGTCGCAGTGTTGCCGCTGAGCCGTCCGGGCCTCGTCGACTATAACTATAAGTATGCAAGCTATTCGGTCGGCCTGAACTACCGCATCGCCGAGCCGCTCGCGGCGTTCGCACGTTATAGCCGCGGCGGCCGCGCCAATGCGGATCGCCTGCTGTTCAGCCCCATCGTCAATACCGACGGCGGTCTGCTCTTCCCCGAGGCAGCGGTCGACACGGTCAAGCAGGCCGAAGCGGGGGTGAAGTACCGCAATGGCGGGCTGACGCTGAACGTCACCGGTTTCTGGGCCAAGGCCGAGGACACCAATATCGACTCGACCAACGGCGACATCATCGCCCGCGAATACAAGGCGATGGGTGCCGAGTTCGAAGGCGGCTACCGCGCGGGTATCTTCAGCCTGACCGCGGGTGCGACCTATACCGATGCGGAGATCGTCTCGGACTTCCTCAATCCGGCGATCGTCGGCAACACGCCGCACCACCAGGCGAAGTTCATCTTCCAGGCGACGCCGCAGATCATGACCGACAGCTTCAATGTCGGCGCGACCTTCATCGGCACGACGGGCAGCTACGCCACCGACAACAACGAGCTGAAGATGCCGGGCTTCATGACGACCAACGCGTTCGTGCAGTTCCGCCCGGTCGACCGGGTGACGCTGGCGGTCAATGCCAGCAACCTGTTCGACGTGCTGGCGATCACCGGGATCGACGACCCGACCTTGCCCGCTACCGGCGTGGCCAAGGGCCATGTGCTGACCGGCCGCACGATCTCGGCATCGGTCCGCTTCGACTTCTGATCAGCAAACAACCCGGGTCGCCGCGTGCGGCCCGGGCCTTCTTTTCCACACGCCCCTGGGGGGGCTGTTTCAACGTGGGCGACGCAATGCGCGCCCGATCAACAAGGGGTTTGGTTACCGTGAAAAAGCATCTGTTGTTGTCCGTTGCGCCGCTCGCGCTCGCCACGCCGGCATTCGCCGAGGACAAGCCTGCCGCGCCTGCGCCGCAGACCGAAGCCAAGGCTCCCGAGAAGGAAGTCTTCTCGACCGGCGTCGCCAAGGGCCGCGACATCCTCGACAGTGCGATTTCGACCAGCTCGCTGAAGGAAGCCGAAGTCCGGAAGCTCGGCGCGCGCTCGCTTGCGGAGATCCTGCGGACGCTGCCGGGCATCCGCGTCGAAGCGGCATCGGGCGAGGGCAATTCGAACTACACGATCCGCGGTCTCCCGCTCGCCTCGGGCGGCTCGAAGTACATGCAGATCGAGGAAGACGGCTTGCCCGTGCTCGAGTTCGGCGACATCTTCAACGCGGGTACGGACGTGTTCCTGCGCGCCGACCTCAACCTCGCCGCGATCGAGGCGATCCGCGGCGGCTCGGCCTCGACGTTCGCGTCGAACTCGCCGGGCGGCGTGATCAACCTGATCTCCAAGACGGGCGACACAGAAGGCGGCACGATCGAAGCGACCACCGGCCTGAATTATGGCGAGAAGCGCGTCGATTTCGAATATGGCACCAAGCTCAGCGACAATCTGCGCTTCCATGTCGGCGGCTTCTTCCGCAGCGGCGAAGGCCCGCGCGACATCGGCTATACCGGCTATCGCGGCGGCCAGTTCAAGTTCAACGTCACCCGCTCGTTCAACAACGGCTTCGTCCGCCTCTACGGCAAGCTGCTCGACGACCGCTCGCCGCAATATGTTCCGGCGCCGGTGCTGATCAGCGGCACCAACGACAAGCCCGAATTCACGCAGGTCGCCAATTTCGACCCGCGCAAGGACGCGTTGAATTCGAGCTACATCGGCACCTTCCTCACGCTCGACCGCGACAACCAGCCGGTTGCCGAGGATTTTCACCAGGGGATGCACGCCGTCTCCAGGTCGCTCGGCTTCGAGGCGCAGTTCGAAGTCGCCGGCTGGAGCATCACCGAGCGCGCGCGTTACTCGGCCAATTCGGGTGATCTCTACCGCATCGTTCCGGGCGCGAT
>JASLBO010000232.1 GCA_030146605.1 Sphingomonas sp.
ACCGGCAATCCGGCCAGCCTGATCGGCGAGCGCTCGTTCGCCGACCAGATCTACGACCTTGCGCTGCTGCGCGCGCTGGTGACCGTGGGGCGCGACCTCGTCGATGGCGCGCTCGACACCAGCCAGGACATCAACCCGGCCAAGCAGATCGAGCAGGCCGAGATGAAGCTGTACGAAGTCGCCGAGAAGGGCGATTCGGACAGCGGCCTCAAAACCTTCACCCGCGCCGCGACGCTGGCGGTGCGGCAGGCCGAGAAGGCGATGAATTCGGGTGGCGGCATTTCGGGGGTCACCACCGGGCTGACCGACCTCAACGCCTCGACCGGCGGATTCAACCGATCGGACCTGCTGATCCTCGCCGGCCGACCCGGCATGGGCAAGACCTCGCTGGCGACCAACATCGCGTTCAACGCCGCCAAGCGCTGGGCCGACGATCTCGAGGCGGGGATCCCCGAGGAGAAGTCGATCGGCTCGCCGGTGGCGTTCTTCAGCCTCGAAATGTCGGCCGACCAGCTGGCGATGCGTATCCTCTCCGAGCAGGCCGAAGTCGTCTCGGAGAAGCTCCGCACCGGGCAGATCAGCCATGCCGAGTTCCAGAAGTTCGCGCGTGCTGCGGGCGATCTCGAGCGGCTGCCCTTGTTCATCGACGACACGCCGGGCCTGACCATCGCGGCGCTCCGCACCCGCGCGCGGCGGATGAAGCGCCAGCACAAGATCGGGATGGTGATTGTCGACTACCTTCAGCTGCTGACCGGCAGCGCCAAGGCATCGGGCGATGGCCGCGTGCAGGAGATCTCGGAGATCAGCCGCGGGCTGAAGACGCTGGCCAAGGAACTCAACGTGCCGGTGCTGGCGCTGTCGCAGCTGAGCCGCGCAGTCGAAAGCCGCGAGGACAAGAGGCCGCAGCTCTCGGATCTTCGCGAATCGGGATCGATCGAGCAGGACGCCGACATCGTGTTGTTCGTCTATCGCGACGAATATTATCATGACTTCAAGGCCCCGACCAAGACGCCCGACGGCACCGAGACGGCCGAGGAGCGGATGGCATATGAGGCGTGGCAGGCCAAGCAGCTCGAAGTGTCGGGCAAGGCGACGGTGATCATCGCCAAGCAGCGCCATGGCGCGACGGGATCGGTGCACATGCGCTTCGACCGGCAGTTCACCAAGTTCAGCGACTTGGCACACGAGGATTATTGAGCGGCGATTCGCCGGGGACTTGTAGGAATTCGCGGCGCAAATTTCACGGTTTGCACGGTGAACGTAGAACAATATGTCGCGTCCGCGAAATATTATTGCGCATCGTGCAGGGCGGGCTCGACGGTTCAAAGAGCGTGCGATCGGTCTCGCGGCGGCATGGCAGCAGGTGAAATCCTACATTGCAACCGCGTTGCAGACCTGCGAGCGGCATGCGGTAATCGAAGCGACTAGGCACTCTAGTCGGAATGCGGAGCGCGCAGCTCGCCGCGCTGGGGTACCTTCCTGTCGTTCACACCGACAGGGGACATGAGATGACGACGATCGCTGCGAACGGCACTGCTTCCTTCGGCGTATTCCAGGCGTTTGCCGCCGGCTCGGCTTCCGCGGGCTTCGTGCTTGCCGCGGGAATCATGGGCAAGATGCTCAATCCGCTGGGAGCGGGGCCGTTCGCCTCGGCCTGCTTCCCGCAAGGCTGGAACGTCGATGCGCGCTGCGGCGGCGAAACGCAGGCGAGCTGGACGGTCAAGACCGGTGCGGAGGGCAAAGCGAGCATCGATCTGGGCGACGGCTATAGCCTGCAGCTCAACGAGAATAATTCCGAGATGACGATCACCAACGCCAATACCGGCGAGACGACTCGGATCTGGGGCGATCCGCATGTCGATGTGAACGGCCAGCACGTCTACGACTTCTGGGGCACCACCACCTTCACGCTCGACAACGGCACCAAGATCACGATCAACACCGAGCAGGGCCATGGCAATCCCGATGTCTATTTCGCCAGCTCGGTGGCGATCACCAAGGGCGACCAGGCGATCGAAGTGACCGGGCTAAGCCAGCAGGAGCTCGGCGATCTCGAGATCAGCATGGGAAGCAATGGCCGCGCGCTGGATCGCGCCAATTCGGACGGCTTCGTTCTCCACGAGAATGACAGCGGCGCCGGCTGGCGCTCCGCCTATAGCGGTGCGGTCGCCACCCAGGCCGACCTCAATCTGACCCGGCCGGGCCAGATCTTCGGCCCGGGATCGGCCGACGCGCAGACGCTTGCGGGGCTGAGCTTCCTGCTCGGTGCGTTCCTCGGCGGCGCGGCGCTGTTCGGCAGCCTCGCGCTGGAGGGACGGAGCGGTGATTCGACCCGCGGCCCGGTCGCGCCGCGCCTGCCGATCGACTTCTGACCGTTCGTCAGCAGGAGAGAGCCGCCGGGGCGCCGCAGGGCGGCTCCGGCGGCGATTCTTGCGCGACTGAGACAGACCGGCTTGCCGACGCCGCAGCGCCGGGCCATAGGCCCCGTCCGTTTGCCAGCTTCGGATTGGATCCTCCGGCGTGACCGCCTCTGCCCTCGGGCTCGATTTCGGTACGACCAACAGCGTCGTCGCGCTCGCCCAAGCGGACGCGGCGCCCGAAATGGTCGAATTTGCGGGCCCCGATGCGGTCAGCGCGGTGTTCCGCTCGGCCTTGTGCTTCTGGGAAGATGGCGGCGTGCAGGTCGAGGCGGGCCCGTGGGCGATCGCCGAATATCTCGAATATCCCGAGGGGAGCCGCTTCCTCCAGTCGTTCAAGTCGGTCGCGGCGAGCGCTGCGTTCGAGCATGCGTCGGTGTTCGACAAAAGACTGCGCTTCGAGGAACTGGGGCGGACCTTCCTCGACAGGCTGGCGGCGCATTCGGGCGGCAAGCTCGATAGCCGGCCCGCGCGGATCGTGGTGGGCAGGCCGATCGAATATGCCGGCAGCCGGCCCGATCCGAAGCTGGCGCGACAGCGCTACGATGCGATGTTCGCGGGCTTCGGGGGCGAGATTCATTATGTCTACGAGCCGATCGGGGCGGCGTTCAGCTATGCGCGGCGGCTGAGCGATCCGGCGACGTTGCTCGTCGCCGATTTCGGCGGGGGCACCAGCGATTTCTCGGTGGTGCGAGTCGACGTGCCGGGCGCGGCGCGGCGCTGCACCGCGCTGGGGCATGCCGGGATCGGCATCGCGGGCGACCGCTTCGACTATCGGATCATCGACCAGCTCGTGCTGCCGCTGCTCGGCAAAGGCGGCAGCTATCGCTCGTTCGACAAATCGCTCGAGATCCCGCCCGGCTATTTCGCCGATTTCGGCGACTGGTCGCGGCTGGCGCTGATGCGCAACCGGCGGACGCTGGAGGCGCTGCACAAGCTCCAGCGCGCGGCGGAGGATCCCGCGGCGATCGGGCGGATGATCGCGATCATCGAGAACGAGCTCGGCTATCGGCTGTACGATGCGGTCGGCAAGTTGAAGCGGGCGTTGTCAGGCGTGGCGCAGGCGGAGTTCCGCTTCGAAGGCGGCGGGGTGAAGCTCGCGACCGATGTGCGGCGCGAGCAATTCGAGGCGTGGATCGCGCCGGATCTCGCGCGGATCGAGGCGACCGTGGACCGCGCGCTGACGGCTTCGGGCGTGGGCGAAGCGGGGATCGACCGGGTGTTCCTGACCGGCGGGTCTTCGCTGATCCCGGCGGTGCGGGAGATTTTCGTGCGGCGCTTCGGCGAAGCGCGGATCGGCGACGGCGGCGAACTCACCTCGATCGCGCACGGACTGGCGCTGGTGGCGCAGGAGGAGGATGTCGGCGCCTGGGCGGAGTGAGCCGGATCGGGACGTGACCTTCGAGTCGATTCCACCTGAGTCGAACGGGATCGGCCCGAACGAAACTGGCCTAGAAGCTTGGCTGGTTCGGGTCGCCGTCGGGAACGGGGGTGTGGATTCCGCATTCGGTCTTGTCCCAGCCGCGCCAGCGTCCGGCGCGCGGGTCTTCGCCGGGCTTGACCACGCTGGTGCACGGCGCGCAGCCGATCGAGAGATAGCCCTGTGCGATCAGCGGATGCACGGGCAAGTCGTGCGCGGCGAAATAGGCGTCGAGATCGGCCTTGGTCCAGTCGGCGAGCGGGTTGACCTTGAGGCGGCCCGACACGTCCGAGGTGTCGATCTCGAAGCGCGGGAGCGCGTTGCGGGTGCTCGCCTGGAAGGCCTTGCGGCCGGTGATTGTGGCGTCGAAGCCGGCCAGCGCAGTGGCGAGCGGGACGACCTTGCGGATCTCGCAGCAGCCGTCGGGGTCGAACGACCAGCGCAACTGACTGGCGTCGCGCGCGGCGAGCACTTCCTGGTCGGGCTGGAGGTTGCGGAAGTCCTTGAGGCCGAGCCGCGCGACGAGCTGGTCGCGATAGGCGAGCGTCTCGGGGAAATGCCGGCCGGTATCGAGGAACAGCACCGGCACCGACGCATCGATCGACGCGACGAGATGGAGCAGGGCGGCGGATTCGGCACCGAATGACGAGACGATCGCGACATCGCTGAGCATGTGCTCGCCGAGCACATTGCGCAGCATCTCGTCGGTCGAGCTGCCGCGGAACATATTGTTGAGCCGGATCGCGTCCTGCTCGGTGAAGCGCGGAGACACGTCGAGACGGTCGATCTTCCGCGCGGCGAGATTAGCCATGACGCAGCTTCCACACCGGCACGGCGCCGTCGGCGGCGTGCTGGTAGACATAGTCGAAACGGTTGAGCGCGCCCTGCAGCGCGGTCTCGTCGATCGGCGCATCGGGAGCGAAGCTGTCGAAGCCGCAGCGGCGCATGAACAGGATCTGGTCGACGAGGACGTCGCCCGAGGCGCGGATCTCGCCGTTGTACCCAGCCTCGCGCAGGATCCGCGCCGAGGAATAGCCGCGTCCGTCGCGGAAGCGCGGGAAGTCGATCTCGACCAGAGCGAGGCGATCGAGATAGGGGATGAGCAGGCGCGCGTCCTCGCCCGCCTCGATGCGGACCGCGGTGGCATTGGACTGGCCGAGAAATGCGTCGATCGACACCGCGGGCTCCTCGTGCTCGGGATCGTCGCGGAAGCGGAGGGGATTCTCGCTCATATGTTCCCCTCCCGCTTGCGGGAGGGGTTAGGGGAGGGAGCGACGGGGAGGTTGCGCGACTCACGCAAGTCAGGCCCTCCCCCGACCCCTCCCGCAAGCGGAAGGGGAGCGATGACGGCCAGCGTCTGCTTACCCATAAATCGCCTCCTTGAACGGATCCATGCCGATCCGGCGATAGGTGTCGAGGAAGCGCTCGCCGGTCTGGCGTTCGCGCAGATAGACGTTGGTGGCTCTTTCGACTGCGTCGACCACGCCGTCTTCGCTGAACCCGGGGCCGGTGATCTTGGCCTGCGAGGTGTCTTCCGCGCCCGAGCCCCCGAGCAGGAGCTGGTAGTTCTCGGTGCCCTTACGGTCGACGCCGAGGATGCCGATATGGCCGGCATGGTGGTGGCCGCAGGCGTTGATGCAGCCGCTGATCTTGATCTTGAGCTCGCCGAGATCGAGCTGGCGTTCGACATCGGCGAAGCGCGCCGCGATCTTCTGCGCGAGCGGGATCGAGCGGGCATTGGCGAGGCTGCAATAATCCAGCCCCGGGCAGGCGATCAGATCGGTGATCAGATCGAGATTGACGTCGGCGAGGCCCGCCGCGTCGAGCGCCTGCCACACCGCGTACAGGTCCTGCTTGCGGATATAAGGGAGGACGAGGTTCTGCGCGTGCGTCGCGCGGATCTCGTCGAAGCTGTAGCGCTCGGCGAGATCGGCGACGACGTCGATCTGATCGGCCGAGATGTCGCCGGGGATGCCGGCGATCGGCTTGAGGCTGATGTTGACGATGGCATAGCCCGGCGCCTTGTGGCGGACGGTCTGGCGATCGACCCAGAGCGCGAACTCGGGGTCGCTGCGGTCGATTTCCTCGCTGAGCCCGGTCTCGAACGGCGGCGGCGCGAAATACGCCGCGATGCGGTCATATTCGGCCTGCGGGAAATCGGTGCCGAGCGAGAGGAAATGCGCGAATTCCTCCTCGACCTGGCGGCGAAATTCCTCCTCGCCGAGCTCGTGGACGAGGATCTTCATCCGCTGCTTGTGGATGTTGTCGCGTCGCGCATGGGTGTTCCACACGCGCAGCACGGCCTGGAGATAGGAGAAGATCTGCGCGGCGGGCAGGAACTCGCGGATCTGGTAGGCGATGATCGGGGTGCGGCCCATGCCGCCCCCGGCATAAACCTCGAAGCCCTGCTCGCCGGCTTCGTTCAGCACGATGCGGAGCGCGAAATCGTGCCAGCGCAGCGCGGCGCGGTCCTCGTCCGAGGCGATCACCGCGATCTTGAACTTGCGTGGCAGATAGCTGAATTCGGGGTGGAAGGTCGTCGCCTGGCGGAGCAGTTCGGCCCAGGGGCGCGGATCGCAGATCTCGTCGGCGGCGGCGCCGGCATATTGATCGGCCGAGAGATTGCGGATGCTCTCGCCGCTGGTCTGGATCGCGTGCATCTCGACCGTGGCGAGCTCGGCGAGGATGTCGGGCGCGTCCTCGAGCTTGATCCAATTATACTGGATGTTCTGGCGCGTGGTGATGTGGCCGTAGCCGCGGTCATATTTGCGCGCGATGTGGCCGAGCATGCGCATCTGCCGGCCGTCGAGCGTGCCATAGGGGATCGCGACGCGCAGCATATAAGCGTGGAGCTGAAGATAGAGGCCGTTCTTGAGCCGCAGCGGCTTGAACTGGTCGTCGTTCATCGCGCCGGAGATGCGGCGGGCGACCTGATCGCGGAATTCCTCGACGCGGGCGTCGACGATGGCCTGGTCGTATTTGTCGTAGCGGTACATCAGCGTTGGGTCCGGGGATGGTTCACGCGAAGACGCGAAGGCGCGAAGAAGGAAGGATGGTTCGCGCAGAGGCGCAGAGAGCGCAGAGGTGTTTCGCCCGGCTGCGTCAGCAGCCCATCAGCACGCAGAGCGACGAGACTATGACGCGCTGCCGCGCGTGCTTTCTCTGCGTTCTCCGCGCCTCTGCGCGAATAACCTCTTCGCGCCTTCGCGCATTGGCGTGTGAAAATCATATCACCCAGCTCCCCGCATTGGGGTCGGCCGGCTTGAGCGTCAGGTCCGGGCGCACCGTCGGGCCATAGGCGCGGATGCGGTCCTTGATGTGGGCGGGGCGGGGACCCGCGGCCGTCATCGTGCCGTCGATGATCACGCCGCTGTTGACGCGGCGCGCGCCGGTCTCTTCGGTGAGGATCGATTCGCCGCGGTCGCCGACATCCACGGCATCCTCGACATGAAGCGACCAGCCC
>JASLBO010000318.1 GCA_030146605.1 Sphingomonas sp.
CGCGATTTTGCCCTCGAGACTGCCCGCCGGGGCGGCCTGGAGATCGGCGAAGCTGGCGAAGTACACGACTTCGGCCTCGATCCCCCGCGAGCCGGTCGAACCCGAATTGCCGAGCGCGGCGAGGCTGAGCTTTTGCGCCATCGGCCCGATCACTTCGGCCTTCTCGTCGCCGCGAACCCAAACCGGCATCTTGAAAGGCTCGCTGCGAACGTTCTGGAAGCCCAAGGCGGTAAGCTTCTCCACTGCCCAGTCGCGCGCCCGCGCCTCGGCAGGCGTGGCGGCCAGCCGCGCGCCGATCTCGGTGGTCAGACCCTCGGTGATCTCCCAGGCGACATCGTCCTTCAGCGCGGCATCGCGCAGCGCAGCGACGTCGTGCGTCTGGGCAGAGGCGGGGAGGGGAAGGGCGAGCACGGCGGCGGCCGCGAGCAGGAAGCGGTTGATCATGGCTGCGTTGCTAGCCACCCCCGCAAGCTTTGCCAAGGCCTCCGCGTTTCCGCTTTGTTCGAATCTCGCCCGCGTTGCCATTTGGCGCTTCGATCGCTACATCGCCGCCAACTTCCCGCATCCAGAATTTCCATCGGAGACCCTATCGTGGCCGCCCAATACGCCTTCGTCATGAAGGACATGACCAAGACCTTCCCCGGCGCCCCCAAGCCGGTGTTGAGCAACATCAACCTGCAATTCTATCAGGGCGCCAAGATCGGCATCGTCGGCCCCAACGGCGCCGGCAAGTCGACGCTGATGAAGATCATGGCGGGCGTCGACAAGGATTTCACCGGCGAGGCATGGCCCGGCGAGTACATCACCGTCGGCTATCTCGAGCAGGAGCCCGTGCTCGATCCGACCAAGAACGTGCTCGAGAACGTCAAGCAGGGCGCGCGCGAAACCGCCGACCTCGTCGATCGCTTCAACGCGATTTCGGCCGAGATGGGCGACCCCAAGGACGACACCGATTTCGACGCGCTGATGGAAGAGATGGGCGACCTCCAGGCCAAGATCGACGCGGTCGACGGCTGGACGCTAGACAACCAGCTCGAAGTCGCGATGGAGGCTCTGCGCTGCCCGCCGGGCGACTGGCCCGTCGAAAACCTCTCCGGCGGTGAGAAGCGCCGAATCGCGCTAACGCGGCTGCTGATCCAGAAGCCCTCGATCCTGCTGCTCGACGAACCGACCAACCATCTCGACGCCGAGAGCGTCCAGTGGCTCGAAAACCACCTCAAGGAATATGCCGGCGCGGTGCTGATGATCACCCATGATCGCTATTTCCTCGACAATGTCGTCGGCTGGATCCTCGAAATCGATCGCGGCAAGTATTTCCCGTACGAGGGTAATTATTCGACCTATCTCGAGAAGAAATCCAAGCGCCTCGAGCAAGAGGAACGCGAGGAATCGAGCCGCCAGACCGCGATCAAGAACGAGCTCGAATGGATCCGGCAGGGCGCCAAGGCGCGCCAGACCAAGTCCAAGGCGCGTATCGCCAAGTTCGAGCAGCTGGTCGAGACACAGAAGAACCGCAAGCCGAGCGGCGCCCAGATCGTCATCCAGGTGCCCGAGCGCCTTGGCGGCAAGGTCATCGAAGTCGAGAACATCTCCAAGGCCTATGGCGACAAGCTCCTCTTCGAGAATCTGTCGTTCACGCTGCCCGCGGGCGGCATCGTCGGGGTGATCGGCCCCAACGGCGCCGGCAAGTCGACTCTGTTCAAGATGCTCACCGGTCAGGAAACCCCGGACAGCGGCACGATCGAGATGGGCTCGACGGTGCGCCTCGGCTATGTCGATCAGAGCCGCGATCACCTCGATCCCAAGAAGAACGTCTGGGAGGAAATCTCCGACGGGCTCGACTACATGAAAGTCAACGGCCACGACGCCTCGACCCGGGCCTATGTCGGCGCGTTCAACTTCAAGGGCGCCGACCAGCAGAAGAATGTCGGCAAGCTCTCGGGCGGCGAGCGCAACCGCGTCAACATCGCCAAGATGCTCAAAAAGGGCGGCAACGTCCTGCTGCTCGACGAGCCGACCAACGATCTCGACGTCGAGACGCTGGGCGCGCTGGAGGAAGCGATCGAGAATTTCGCGGGCTGCGCGGTGGTGATCAGCCACGACCGCTTCTTCCTCGATCGCCTCGCCACGCACATTCTCGCTTTCGAAGGCAACAGCCACGTCGAATGGTTCGAAGGCAATTTCGATGCCTATGAGGAAGACAAGCGCCGCCGCCTCGGCGACGCCGCCGACCGCCCGACGGCGCTGTCCTACAAGAAGCTGACGCGCTGAGCGCAGTGGCGATCGGATATGAGCGCTGGCAGGGCGAGGTGGTGGATTCCGCCGCGCCGCTGCTGGCGCTCTGCCACTCGATCTTCCCGGATTTCACCGCCGCCTACCTGCTCGATCGGCTGCCCCGGTTGACCGATCCCATGCTCTGGCTCGCGGTGGAGGCCGGCGAGTGGCGGGGTTTCAAGCTGGCGTACAGGCGTGGTGGCGACATGCTCTATAGCTGGCTGGGAGGCTTGGCGCCCGAGCTGCGCGAGCAAGGTGTGGCTGCTGAACTGATGCGCCGTCAGCACGCTGACGCGGCCGGCAGCGGTTATCGCATTGTCGAAACCCGCACGCGTGCCGCGAACAACACGATGATCCTGCTCAATCTGAGCCACGGTTTCCACATCGCCGGTTTCGAGACCGACGCACGTGGGATCCCGGTGGTTATCCAGCGCAAGGAACTCGCGCGGACCAAAATCTGATCGGCGCCCGCTCCAGCCTGAGAACGACCGCTGTCGATCAGCCCCGGTGGCGCGCGGCATCGACACTCCACGGCCCCGCGCCTGCGGCCGCGAGGTACAGGAAGATGAAACAATAGAGCAGGATCGCCTCGCCGCCATTGACCGAGGGGAAGAAGCCCTTGCCGGCGTGCATCATGAAATAGCCGACCGCGCACATGCCCGAGGCGACGAACGCCACCGGCCGCGTGAACAGACCGATCAGGAGGAGCGCGCCGCCGACCAGTTCGATCGCTCCCGCCGCGAGCAGGATCGGCGGCAGCGGGGCGGGCACCGGGAAGGGCGGCAGGCCGAAGAATTTGGAGGTGCCATGGTGCATGAAGGCCAGCGCCGCGACGATGCGCAGCACGCTCAACAGGGGACCGGACCAGCTCGCGGGAATGGGCATGCGTTCCTCCACGTCACCGGCACGTCGTTCGTGCCGTTTCGAGTCCGGAACCTTTCATGACCGCCGGGCTGAATCAACCATCGGCGATGAAACCTTGCGTTTCCGCCTCATTCGCGAGCGCGGTCGGGCCGCACTTCGTGGCCGTGCTCGATCGCATGATCCTTGCGGATGCGGGTGCTGGCATCGGGCTCGGATACTTGCGTCAGCTCGGATTCGGATGCGATGTCGCGTGCCAGATCGGTGCCGGTGCTGGTGCTGTGGCCGGGCTGCGGCTCGGCATTCTCGATCAGCTCGCTATCGTCATGCGCGCGCGCGGACTCGGTGCGGGGATTTTCCATGTGCCGTCTCCTCCGCCGAACAATGCCGGGAAAGGGCTGCTGTTCCGCCTCACGCGGTGAAGCGTTTGGTGAAGCCCTTGGTCTGCGTCTCGCCCTCGGCCGAATAGACTTGGACATGCTCGACGCGCGCCAGCGGCGAACCCTCACGGCAACCCTCAACCAGCCTGGCGACGGTCTCGTCCTCGCCCGAAACGAGGATCTCGACGCGACCGTCCTTTACGTTGCGCACCCAGCCGGTGAGGCCAGTGCGCTGCGCGGTACGCACCACCCAGTCGCGATAGCCGACACCCTGAACGCGGCCGGAAACCATTATGCGCTGCGTTACCATAGATCTCACGCTGACCCGGGGCCCGAACCGGGTCCATCGCCTGTTTAGCAGGGTGCACCAGAAGGAGAGGGGGGCGGCGATTCGGTTCATCGCATCCGGAGCACGGGTCAGGGATAGGTTACGGCAATCACTTCATATTCCCGCTCGCCCCCGGGCAAGGTAACCCGGCGCAGATCGCCGACCGCGGCACCGCGCAGCGCCCGCGCGAGCGGGGCATTCCAGCCGATCAATCCCTTGCCGGCATCGGTTTCGTCATCGCCGACCAAGGTCAGCGTGCGCCGATTGTCGTCCTCGTCGGCGACCACAACGGTCGCGCCGAAGAAGACGCGGCTGCGATCTTCCTGCGCGGCGGGGTCGATCACCTTTGCCGCCTTCATCCGCTTCGACAGCCAGCCCAGCCGCCGGTCGATCTCGCGCAGCCGCTTGCGGCCATAGATGTAGTCGCCATTTTCCGAGCGATCGCCATTCCCTGCCGCCCAGGCGATGGTCTCGACCAGCTTGGGCCGCTCGCCGCCAAACAGCATGTCATATTCGGCCTTGAGCGCCGAATAGCCGGCAGGGGTGATGTAGTTCGGGCGGTCCATCGCTCTAACCCATCCCCGTCCCGCCGTCATCCCGGCGAAAGCCGGGATCCAGAGTTTCTCTGCCTGATCGTTCGTGACTCTGGGTCCCGGCTTTCGCCGGGATGACGAAGTTGTGGCTCAACCCGGCCGGTTCTTGCCCAGATACCAGCTCATATTCGCCGGCCCGCGCGAACGGGCATATTGCGGGTTGATCAGGTCATAAACCACCGCATTCTCGAGCACGCGCTGGACGTAATTCTTGGTCTCGAAGATCGGGATCTGTTCGATCCATTTGAGCATGTCGCCGCCGGGCAGCCGCGGGTCGCCATTCGCGCGGATCCATTTGTTCACGTTGCCGGGACCGGCATTGTATGCGGCCACCGCCAGCGGATAGCTGCCATAGATGTTGTAGACACGCTGGAAATAACTCGAGCCGAGCTTGATGTTATAGTCGGTGTCGGTGGTCAGCGACTCCCGATTATAGCTCAGCCCCAATTTACCCGCGGTTTCGGCAGCGGTGCCCGGCATCAGCTGCATCAGACCGCGTGCGCCGGCATGGCTAACCGCGGCGCGATCGAACTGGCTCTCCTGCCGCGCGATGGCATGGACGATCGTCCAGTAATCGCGCTGTGATTCGGGAACGCGAACAGATGGGAAGCCAGCTGCGGTATAGTCGGACAGTCCGTTCTCGAGCGCGCTGCGGCCGACCATCACGCCCAGATCGGGCCGCCCGATCGTGCGGCTGAGCTCGGCCGAAAGGACATGATCGGTGTCGCTGGTCGCGTCCCGCGCGATCTGGCGGATGAACAGGCCTTGCGACACGCGGTCGCCCATCGTGCCGAGCAATTGCGCGGCACGCACCGTCTCGCGCCGGTAGAAGGCGTCGCGCGTCACCGGATCGGCGATGCGCGTGTCGAGCGGCGGTGGCCCCTTGAGCGCCCGGCCGATACGCTCTGCAGCGAGCTGGCCGTAATAGAGATCGGCGAAACCCGCCGCCCGCGTGAGATAGCTCTGCGCCGCGGCCTGATCGCCGGCCGCCTCGGCGGCACGCCCCGCCCAATACAGGCCCTTGGATTGGGTCGTCGGGGTCTTCGAGCCCTTCGAATAGCGTTCGAACATCGCCACTGCGTCGCGGGGGCGGGCGAGATTGTAATACGCGGTGGTCCCCGCGAGCCAGGTCAGGCTGGTATATTCGTCGCGTTCGCCGAGCGGCAGTTCGGCGATCACCGTCGTAGCCGGGAAAGCGTCGTCGACCTGGCTGGCGATCTGATATGCGAGGCTGTGCTGCCCGTCGGCTGCGGCGCCGCGTGCCGCCATCAGCAGCACTTCATACCACGCCTCGGCATCGCCGGGATACGAGGTCAGCCGCGGCCGCTGCGCCAGATACGACCGCATCGCAGGGCTTTGCCCGGTGTCGCGCAGCCAGCGCGCGCGATCGGCGATAAAACCGGGATCGCCGCGGCCGAGCTCCGCCGCGGTGGTGCCCTTGAACGCCGCGTCGGCAGCTCTGGTCCTGAACGCGATGCGCGCTTCGAAGATCGGGCGCTTCGCCGGCGAAACGAAGCCAAGCTGCCGCTGGGCAATGCTCACCGAGCCCTTCCACAGCAGCATGTCCATCCGCGCATCGTGATCCGCCGGCGTCAGCGCCGATGGGAAGCTTGCCAGCAGCCTGCTCTCGTCGGCAGCCCGCAACTGGCC
>JASLBO010000320.1 GCA_030146605.1 Sphingomonas sp.
GAAGACGAAGCAGCGATGCACGTCGACCGGCACCTCGCCGGTCGCCGCATGGGCGCCGCCCTGCCGCTTTCCCTTCCCCTTTACCATCGCCACGTCAGTCCCCCCGCGGGCTAATGCCGCTTGTGACCATTGTTGAAGCGAATTAAGAATAATGCAAGGTTAACGCAGCATCCTTTAATAGAACCAGTGTCCCGGATAGTGGAACTGACGTTCAAACTTAATGGAGGGCATGTTCCCGCCGCCGCGCGAGCAATGCACAGGGACCCGACGGATCGAGTCCGACGATCGCCAGCAAAGGCGCATGGCCGGCCGCCTGACGCAGCAGCCAGCCCGACGCGGAAGGGGCGGGGTGATCGGGGGCGAAGGCGACGCCAGTGCCGTCGGTGATCACGCCAAAGCCCGCGGGCGGGCTCGGCCAGCGGCCGGCGAGATATTCGAGCAGCTCGGCCGCAGCTTCCTGAAGCGCCCCCTCCTCGGTGTCGACTGCGCAGAAGCCGATGGGCGACGCGCTGATCTCGGCAACCTTGGCGAAATCGTCCGAACGCCACCAGAGCAGACGAATGTCGCCGGCGGAATCGGTTTCGAGACCCATGAACAGTCCCGCGCCTTCGGGCAGCAGCGGCTGCGCGCAACGCGCTACTTCGCGTGCCAGCGCGGTCAGGCGACGATTGGGGCGGGGCATCATCGCCCAGCCGCCATGCGTGCCTTCGCTCATTTCGATCTCGCCGTACATCGGGGGCCTCTCCTCTATCTGCCTATATTATAGGAGAAATACGGATAGACGGTGTGTCGGGAACATATCCTGCGAAATTAGTGCAGAATGGCGCCGGCGGGAGCAGCAGCCTGGGCGATCAGCACGGCCTCGACGCGCTCGACGCTCTCGATCGGGGCGGCCAATGCGATGCTCAGTTCGGCCGGCTCGATGGCGCGGACGCTGGCGAGGCGGTTGTGCGGCTGATCGGCGTCGGGGAGCAGCGAGGCGGTCGCCGTCGGCTGGCGGCGCTTGGTTGCGGGGCGGTCATATTCGGCCATCACGGCGAAGCGCGGATCGGCAGCCGCGATCTCGGCGAGCGTCTTGGCGGCGCGCTTGGTGATCTGGCGGACGCGCTCCTTGGTGACGCCGGTCTCGAGCGACAGATCGTCGAGGGTCGAGGCCTGGAACACGCGGCGGACGACGATGTCGCGGTCGCGAGCGAGCTTGGCTTCGAGCTTCTCGAGTTCGGCGGGATCGATGCCGTGGGTGGCGCTGCGCAGACGCGGACCTTCGCGGCGGAGAGCGGCTTCCTCCCGCTTCGGACGGGGACGGCGACGAAGCGCTTCGATGCCGACCTTGCGGAGATGATCGACATAAGCGTCGACCAGCGAGGCGATCGCGCCTTCCGATAGATAGTCCGAAGCGGCGGCTTCGGTGCGGGCGAGGGCGTCCTCGTCGGCGATCAGCGTCTCGGGCGACATTTCCTCGCCGTCCACGCCGACGGAGAGCGCGTTGAGCGACACGGTGGTCGCCTCGACCTTCTTCGCCGACGGGCGCTGATCGGTCATCAGGCGGAAGCGCAGGCTCTGCAGTTCGCCGCGGATCTGCCAGTTCACGAAAGTGGTGAACTGCGCCTTGTCGGGGTCATAGGCTTCGATCGCGCGGTGGACGGCGATGGCGCAGCACTGCTCGGCGTCGTCCCAATGGGCGACCAGGCCGTACTGGCGGATGAAGTGGCGGATGCGCGGGGCGATCAGCTTGAGGATCTGGGCGAAGGCACGATCGACATAGACGCGCTGGCGATTGGTGCGGTTTCCATCGGCCGGCGTATTCTCGATGACGGTGGCAACGGCTGCTTCGAGCGCGATCGTGATCTTCGACATTTCAATTCCCCTGCTTCTCGAGCCGCCGTGAGGCTGCCCTTTCGACAGGGAGATGAATGCCACCTAATCCTTTAACGGATGTAAACCGTTCCTATATGTAGAATTACGCAGTGGGGATCGTCCGTAGGTGGGGCAAAATCCTCGGAAATCCGCGATCTACAATGGTTTACGGGTTGGTAACCGCACCATTTCGAGTGGTAAACGGTGATTTCGTTATAGGAATAATTTTACGCCGCGAACGTTTCGGGGCGAATTCTCCGGTCGATAAAGCCCGTGAGCCACTGGCGATGCGCCTGCGTGGCGTCCCCGGCGCTGGCGATGCGCTGCTCGGCCGCCGAGGCGCCGATCTGCGCCGATAGCAGCATGCGGGCGCGGCCAGCCTCGATCCCGCCGCTCAGGAACTTCTTCGCGTCGCCGAGCCCGAGATGGTGGCCGAGATAGGCAGCCTTGGCGAGTGTCTCGGCATCGGTGCGGACTCGCACCCCCGCCTTTTCGAGCCGATCGAGATTGGTTTTGGCGAGATCGGCGACCCCGAGGATCGACGCCTTGGGATCATAGCGCAGCGCGAGCAATTCGGCGCGGTTGCCGGTCTGGAGCCGGCCGCGGCCGTCGAGCCAGCCGCGATCGGCGGCATAGCTGTTGAGCCACGTGCCCTGCGTCTGCGCGAGGTCCTGCCACGTTCCGCTGAGGAACTGGCCGAGACCGGCGGCGCTCGAGCGCGGATTGCGCGAATGGGTGTTCCAGCTGCCGTCGCCGGTCTTGGCGGCTTCGGCATCGACGATCGCGGCGAGCGCGGAGGCCGGAATGCCGGTGCGCGCTTCGGCCACTGCGAAGGTGGCGGCATAGCGCGCATTGGCACCGAGCTGGAGGGGGCCGTTGCCTGCGGCGCCATCGCCGGTCGACAACCGCACGGGAGCATAAGCGGTGCGCGGCTCGTCCGGATCGATCGTGCCGGCGCCGGTCGTGCCGAAACCGGCCTTCGCGACCGCCGGACCCCCGGTATTCGCGACGACGGGCTTGTGACAGCTGCACGCGCAGTGGCAGGCGCAAGCCGCCTGCGCGCCGGCCATGCCCTCGCGGCCGCCGAGCAGCCCGAGCAACGAATCCATGTTCATGTTGTTGCCGCCGAAGGGCGAGGCGTCGCGCGCGTCCTTATTGTCGCCGTCGCCGAGCGCGGCGCGCCACAGCCGGCTCGAGAGCTGCGACTGGGCCTCGGCATAGATCACCTGCGCGCGCTTGGCGGGCGGGAGCGCGGCGAGCTGGTTGGCGTTGATCATGCCGAGCGTCTCTTCCCTACGGCGCGGGCGCGCAGGAAGCGCGCGGCGGCGATGTCGTCGATCGCGCTCTGCTCGGCGAGCGCGATTGTGCGTTCGGCATCGTCTTCATAGCGCTCGGCGGCGCCTTCGATCGCGCGCATCGTGCCATAGGCCTCGACGGCCTTGTCGCGCAGGCGGACGAGCCGGGCCTGGGCGAGATAGGCGGCTTCGTCGAGACGGGCGCGTTCGGCCTTCATCCGCGCGGTCCATGCGTCGCTGGCAAAGGGCAGCGCGGTTGCGAGTGCGCGCTCGTGGCGCAGCGTCGCGTCGTGCGCGCGGGTCTGGGTCTCGAGCGTGGTGATG
>JASLBO010000379.1 GCA_030146605.1 Sphingomonas sp.
AATCATTCGCATCGAGATTGGCATGCGTATGGCGGCGAGCGACGAGGGCGCGCCGCGCATCGTTTCGGCGTGCCGCGACGTCACGCCACGGCTCGAGGCGCAGGAAGCATTGGAGGAACGCACCAGGGAGCTGACCCGGGCCTATGCGGCTGCCGAGGCGGCGGCGGCGGCCGCCCGGGAAGCCGAGATCTTGTTCAAGGGCATCTTCGACAGCTCCTCCGACCTGAACTTCGTCTACGATGTCGCCAGCTGCACCTTCCCGTTGAACACCATGAACGAAGCGGCAGAACGAGCGCTTGAAACCACCGCGGTAGAAGCGCGTGGCAAGGACCTTCGAGCATTGTTCCCCGCAGACACAGCGACCAGAATTCAGCAATATCTCGAGGAAACGGTGGCTTCCAGAGCCTCCCGGCACACGATCGAGCGCCGAATAATAGCCGAACATGACAGCACTTTCGATGTTCACCTTGTGCCGCTGCTCGATGAATTGGGCGAGGTCCTCCGGGTGTTCGTCAGCAAGCGCGACATCACCGAATTGAAACGGGCCGAACAGGCGGCGCTTCAGGCGAACACATTGATGCAGACTGCCGAGAAGATCGGGCACATGGGCTATTCCGCCCTGGATCTGATCACGCAGGAGATGAACTGGTCCGACGAAATCTGGACGATCTTCGCTCTTGATCGGGACCGGGACACCCCCTCCTTCGACAAGCTCATCAACCGTCGCCACCCGGAGGATCGCGCGCGCGTGGCACAGGAGCTGGCGGACGCGATCGCCAGCGGTGCAACCGAGTATGAGAGCAGTTATCGGCTGCTGCTTCCGAGCGGCGAGATCCGGCACATCCTGGCGCGTGGGACGATCCGCCGCGAGGATGGCGTCGCGGTCAGCGCATTCGGCGTGCTGCTCGACATTTCAGAACTGAAGCAGGCCGAGGACAAAGCCCGCAAGAGCGACTTGCGCTACCGGCTGATCGCGGAAAATTCGACCGACATTATCGTGACCAGCACGATTGCCGGCATTGCGACCTTCGTCTCGCCTTCGTGCAAAGTGGCGACGGGGTATACCAGCGAGGACATGGTCGGTGAGTACGCCCTGAAAAATGCGCATCCGGACGATCTTGCGCACGTTGTTGCCGCTTTTCGCAGCCTGGCTGCCGGCAATCCTGTTTCCCGCGTCCGCTGGCGGTCTTCACACAAGACTGAGGACCGTTGGGTCTGGCTGGAATCCAGTCCCGCGTTGTTGCTCGATTTAGCCACCGGCGCGCCGGCAAGCTTCCTGGACGTGGTCCGCGATGTGACCGTCCAGAAGCAGCAGGAGGATACGTTGGCCGCAGCACGCACCGAGGCGGAGGAGGCGGTGCAATCCAAGGCGCACTTCCTCGCGAATATGAGCCACGAAATCCGCACGCCGCTGAACAGCATCATCGGCTTTTCGCGTCTGCTCAATGAAAGCGCGACGCTGGACCCGGAAGATCAACGCCGGGTCCGCATGGTGCACAGCGCCAGCCTCGCATTGCACGCCGTGATCGATAATGTCCTCGATTATTCCAAACTTGAAGCAGACAAGCTGGCCCTCCACTGCACCCCTTTCGATGCGCCGGATTTCTTCGCCAGCTCCGTCGCCTTGCTGGAACCGCAAGCAGCAACGCGCGATGTTCGCCTCCAGGTGGAGGTCGATCCGCGCCTGCCTGCTCGACTGATCGGCGATTCGGGGCGTCTCCGCCAGATCCTGCTCAACCTCCTCTCCAACGCCGTGAAGTTCACGCAAGACGGCTCTGTTTCGACCCGCGTAATGTTGGTCAACGAGGAAGGCGGCGCCGCGCGGCTGCGCGTGGAAGTCGTGGATACCGGGCTGGGGATACCAGAGGACAAGCTTCCCACGCTGTTCAATCGTTTCGTCCAGGCGAGCGCGTCGGTGGCACCTCAATATGGCGGCACGGGGCTGGGCCTTGCCATTGCCCGCCAGCTCGTCTCACTGATGGGCGGGCAGATCGGAGTGTCCAGCGAACTCGGGAAGGGGTCGACTTTCTGGTTCGAAATCTCGCTTCCGCTGGCTCCCGTGCAGAAAGGCGATGCCGAGGTCGTGGCGCCGAGCATCCTGTCGCTGACTGGCAAGCGCATCCTCGTGGTGGACGACGTCGATCTCAACCGCGAGCTGATGATCGCCATGCTGTCGAGATATGACTGTGAGGTCGTGCTCGCCGAAGATGGCCTGGGGGCGCTCGCGGCTTTGGAGGTGCAGCGTTTCGATCTGGTACTGATGGATTGCCAGATGCCCGTGATGGATGGCTTTGCCGCCACGCGGGAAATTCGGAAGCAAACCAGTCCGGCCGCGACGGTGCCGATCATAGCGGTGACCGCGAGCGCCGAGCCCGAACATCTCGCGCGGTGCCGCCAGGCGGGTATGGACGAATATTTGACGAAACCGCTCGACCCAAAGGCCTTGGAGAGCATGCTCCGCCGGTATCTGGGCGATGGCCGCACTGTCACTGTCAGTGATGCAGAGGAACCCGCAGTGCACAAAGAAGAGGCCGCGGTTGTCCCCGTGGTGCTCGCCAGCACCGAGGCCGCGCCACGCGCCGCCGGCGGCTCGCTGCGTGCGCGTTACGATGCGCGGCGATGCGCAATGCTTGAGGCACTGGATGCAATGATCCGCTCCGGACATTTCACAGAAAGGGAGGTCAGCGAAGTGAACGTAATGGCGCATAACCTCGCCGGCACCGCAGGCATGTTCGGCGAAGCCGGTCTGGGGGATGTCGCAGCGGCACTCGACACCGGATTGGGACAATGGGACCCCGATGAGCGCCCCAGACGCATCCGTGAGGCGTTTGATATGATGTGCGCGGCTATTTCAGCGTAGACGCTGAGGGCCCGAGCACGGAGCCGCAGGCGGAGGCGCGAAATCGTCGCCAGCACGGTCAGGGGGCCGCGGCAGCGCCTCCGTAAAAGCTGCGACTGATGTACCGGCCACTATTGCCGCTCCGTCCAGCACCGAACGCATCGCTCATCCCAACGCGACCTCTGCATTAATGCGCAGCCTGTTGGAGCTTACCGTGGAGAACATCGGTTGATAAGCGGCGACCAAGCGGCGTTTCAGTCAAGCTCCACCTGGGCGGGGGTCTAATTCAGGCCGTGGAACAACGTAGTGACACGGCGGCGCTTGAACGGAGTAATGGCTGCTGCGTCGGCGGCTTCGTGTGATGATCGCGGAATCCAGGAAAATGCGGATTGCGCCTCCCTTGGCACCAATTCACGCCGAACTGGATGCAGGCAGTTAACGGGTTTCCCTTCGGTACCGTTTCGGCACGTCCCTTTATTGGCCATGTCCTGGTGTTTTGCGCCGGCGATGGGCGACGTAGATGGGGCCAATGTATTCAGCAGCGTGGTTGGCGCATCTTGTCCTGTTCGGCGCCGCGCGCATCAAATTTGCCTGCTGCGCGCTTTTGGCCCCATTGCTGGCGATCGGGTGGGCCGGTGCGGCTTCTGCGCGCCCCGGCCCGGCGCCGGGCGGGTTCGCGCAATTGCGCGCGCAGGACCTTAGGGTCGCCCGCGTCGCGTACAAGCTCGCGATCGCAAATGAAGGACGCTGCACGCCCGTTCTGACGCCGCAACCGGGTTTCGTTCTCCACGGGTTGGAACAATATGGGGCTGCAGATCGGTCGGAGGCGGCGCGCAGTTTTGGGCTTGGGCGATTTGTCGGGGTTATGGCCGTCATCGGCGGGACTCCCGCCGCCAAAGCCGGGCTTCTGGCTGGCGACCAGCTTCTTTCGGTGAATGGACACGATCTCGGCGAGCTTGCCGTGTATGGCGATGCTAGCCGCTTGTCGGTCGAGCGAGTGCAACAGACCCTGATTGGGCATATGCGGCGCGGCGCCGTGACCCTTCGCGTGTCCTCGGCAGGCGGCGAGCGCGAAATCCAGTTCGTCGCCGAGCGCGGATGCCCCTCCAACGTTGAATTCATTCCTGGCGAGGAAGTGAATGCCTGGGCCGACGGAACGCGCGTAATGATCAGCGAGGGGCTGCTAAGGCGGTGCGCGACCGATGACGACCTCGCGCTGGTGATCGGGCACGAGATGGCGCACAATTTGCTCCATCATCGCCAGCGACCCGCAGGCCCGGATGTTTCGGTGAACGCCATGCTGCCCTCGGCGACCGCGTCGACGGCAATGCAAGCGACCGAAGAAGAGGCCGATCGCCTCGGCGTGGGTCTCGCCACGGCGGCCGCATATGATCTCTCCGGGGCCGAGGCGTTCATCGCCGGGCTGATGGATACGAGCGCCGTGGTTGGTGTGACGCATCCCGCGCTGTCCCGGCGCCTCTCGCTGCTGCGCGCCGCTGTCGTCGACGCCGAACCCGGCGGTGCGCCGGGCAGTTCTCAGCGGCCGGGTTTCGCGACTGCGCCGCCAAGCGCGAATACCGCTTCGAGCGGCCTGGCCTCGGGCAGGATGTAGACGATCCCGACAGTGCCCTTGAAGGCCGGCGCCACCACCGCGTCGTAGAAACGCGCCGGCACGTTGATGCACCCATAGGAGATGCGGTTGTCGAGCGGCGTCGGCGAGGCGAGGCGGGCATGTCGTCTATCTTTGGGATTGCCCTGGATTACGCGGTGGAGCGACAGTGCGCTGTCATAGTCCACCCAGAGAATGTCCTGGTCGAAGTCGTTTCCGAGCGCGGCTTCGAACCGTCCTGCCGGGGTAGTGCGCTCGGCCGGTTTCATCGTCGCGAGTTTGCGCTGACCTATGCCCGGGACGGTATCATCCCCGCGGCCCATGCCGAGCAGCGCCGGCGCCGCGCCGCGGATCCGCCCCTCGCCGTCGAAGACGAAGACCTTCGCGCCGACCTTGTCGATGATGATGAATGGCAAAGCCTGATTGTCGCGCGAAGCCATAATCCAGTTCGCGATCTGGCGAGCCTCCCTGGAGGCGACTTCGCCGCCGAAATCGGTGTCGGCTCTGGTGGTGCCGGGCGTGTCCGCGAGCGGACGCGCAGCGGCAGGCATGGCAAATCCGAAGCTGCCGATCAGAAACGCGAGCAGCAGACCCCACGCTGCCGGGCGCTGCGCTGTCCCGGTCGGACGGCGGGTCCTGTCGTCCGGGCCAAGGTTTTGGTGGTGCACGATTCGGGTCACATCAGTGCCGAGCCTGTTTTCGGCGATATATCGGCACGAGCGGCACCTTGGGCTTCGGGGTCTCGAGGAACGTCTTTCCTGTCTTTTCGCTGCCTACGCGACTGATCGGGCGCTGATCGGCGACCATGGGCGCCTCGAACGACGCCAGTTGCGTGCCAGGCATCCGCACGCCGGTGTCCGCGACGGCGAGGCCAGGCGCGATCGGCACGATCCGCACCTCGGGACCGAGCCCGGTGAGGGGCTGCTGAATCGCCGGCAGGCTCGTTGACGGCGAAGGCGTCGGAGCAGGTGTCGGTGCCGGCGTTGGCGCGGGCGAAGGTGTAGGAGTTGGCACCGGTGTCGGCGTTGGTGTGGGAGTCGGGACCGGCGTCGGCGCCGGCGTGGGTGTAGGTGTGGGAGTGGGAGCGGGAGTGGGTGTGGGAGACGGAGTCGGAGTGGGTGTCGGCGTGGGGACGGGCGTCGGGGTCGGGGTAGGGGTCGGCGCAGGAGTCGGCGTCGGCGTGG
>JASLBO010000428.1 GCA_030146605.1 Sphingomonas sp.
GTCGCGCAGGCCTCCGTGGCGCTCGCCACCCCGCCCCCGCGCCTCGCCAAACGGGAGGCGAGTTCGCCCGCGCCGGCACCGCTTGCTTTTGCCCCCTGCCCTCGCTAGATACCCTTCCCAATCCGACAGCGTGATGGGAACACGCCGGTCCTTCCCCTGGAAGGAGCGGCGGCGGACCCATGCCTCGCTGGAGGGATCATTTTTTCTGACGAGGATGCCCCCGTGGCGAAGACCAGTCCCCTCGAGTTCATGCGCCAGGTGCGCGCCGAGACTGCCAAAATCGTCTGGCCGTCGCGCAAGGAAACGATCATGACCGGCGTGATGGTGCTGATCATGGCGACCTTGCTCGGGCTGTTCTTCCTCGGCGTGGACTCGTTCTTCGATCTCGTCGTCCGTTCGCTTCTCCGTCTGGCCCAGTAAGGAATACGACACGCATGGCGCGCTGGTACATCATCCACGCCTATTCGGGCTTCGAGGGCAAGGTCCGCGACCAGATCCTCGCCGACGCGACCCGGCTCGGGCTCGACCGTCTGGTCGAGGCCGTCGAGGTTCCGACCGAGACCGTCACCGAGGTTCGCCGCGGCAAGAAGATCCAGTCCGAGCGCAAGTTCTTCCCGGGCTATGTGCTCGCCAAGCTCGAGATGAACGACGACGTCTATCACCTCGTCAAGAACACCCCGAAGGTGACCGGCTTCCTGGGGAGTTCGGGCAAGCCCCAGCCGATCAGCGAGGCCGAGGCGGCGCGCATCCTCAACACCAAGGAAGAAGCAGCTTCGGCAGCACCCAAGGCCCGCGTCCATGTCGATTACGACATCGGCGACACGGTCAAGGTCACCAGCGGCAACTTCGCGACCTTCTCGGGGATCGTCGAGGAGCTCGACTTCGACAAGAGCCGGGTCAAGGTCTCGATTTCGATCTTCGGCCGCGCCACGCCGCTGGAACTGGGCTTCGAGGACGTCGAACGAGTGAAGTAAGCAGGCTGATTGCCGCTTTGCGAAATGCGTAAGGCCGGGGCGAAAGCTCCGGCCTTTTTCGTGGCGAACATCGCGCTAAATATATTCCTTGCAGTTGTATTCCTAGCGGGAATATGTTATATGCTGCCCGTGCTCCGTGGTTGGAGCGCTCTGTAACCGGAGAGATCGCATGTGGACGGTAACTTTTGCAAAGCGACGAGCCTGCAGGCTCGCCAGTTGGAGAGAGAGTCATGGGAGTTGCCGAGGACAACCAGGTGTTCATCGAGCTCAGCTTCATGGGAAGGCTGCGCCATTGGGACACTGACAGCCAGATTGAAGTAGATGTCCTGCAGAACCTGCTGCGCCGGTTCGGCCTCGACGCATTGTCGGTGCCGAGTGTGGCAGTGATCGAGCGTGTGATCACGCGCGGCGACGGATCGACGCATGTCGTCGATTTCTGGTTCAAGCTGCGTGGGTCGTGGACGTTCTTCTCTCTGGAAGTGCGGGAGCCGCAGGTGTTCATTCTGATGGACCGTTCGCGACGCTAGCCAATCGTGAGAAAGAGTTATGGTTGATCATGTTGAGGGCGCGGTGGAGTGGCGCCCGGAATGGGAGGGCGCGGATCGAGAGAAATTCGAGCAGCTTCTGCAAGCCTATGCGCGCGACATTTCGGTAATGCGCGCGATCCGCAAGGCGCTGGACCTGTCGCAGGTCGAAGTAGCCACTGCGCTGGAGATGACGCAGTCGAACATCTCCAAGCTGGAGACGACCGGCGATCCCGCGCTCTCTGTGCTACGGCGCATGGCGGAGGCGAAGGGCGCGAAGCTCGGACTGACGCTGACGACGGCCGAGGGTAAGGAACTGGCGTTCACCCTTTGACCTGGGTCAAGGCACTGCCACCATCGTCATCCCCACGAAAGCAGGGATGACGGGTTGGGCTCATGAATTCGGTGTCTTCGGGTGCGCCCGTCGTTCCCCGGTTGCGCTCGGCGGGACTTTGCGCTACGCGCCCGCCCTTCCAAAGCTATAGCAATGGAAACCCTGCGGGAGGACGCCCCGGCGTCCGTCTGAACCGCTAAACTTGATCGGAGCCCGCAAGGGCTTCCTGAAAGAGAGTGACATGGCAAAGAAGATTACCGGCTATATCAAGCTGCAGGTGCCAGCCGGCGCCGCAAACCCGTCCCCGCCGATCGGCCCTGCGCTGGGTCAGCGCGGCGTCAACATCATGGAATTCTGCAAGGCGTTCAACGCCCAGACCGGCGATCAGGAAAAGGGCACGCCCCTTCCCACCGTGATCACCGTCTATGCGGACCGTTCGTTCTCGTTCGAGACCAAGACCCCGCCGGCGACCTATCTGCTCAAGAAGGCCGCGAACCTGAAGTCGGGTTCGAAGGAGCCGGGCAAGATTTCCGCGGGGACCATCAAGCGCTCGGCCGTCGCTGCGGTTGCCGAAGCGAAGATGAAGGACCTGAACGCCAACGACATCGAGGCGGCAACGAAGATCATTGAAGGCTCCGCTCGCGCGATGGGCCTCCAGGTTGTGGAGGGCTGACATCATGGCAAAGCTGACCAAGAAGCAGAAGACCTGGACCGTCGACGCGGAGAAGCTCCACGGCGTCGATGAGGCGATCGCGCTCGTCAAGGCGAATGCGACGAGCAAGTTCGACGAGACCGTCGAAATCGCGCTCAACCTCGGCGTCGATCCGCGCCACGCCGACCAGATGGTCCGTGGCGTCGTCACCCTGCCCAAGGGCACCGGCAAGGACGTTCGCGTCGGCGTGTTCGCGCGCGGCGCCAAGGCCGACGAAGCCACTGCTGCAGGTGCCGATGTTGTCGGTGCCGAGGACCTTATGGAAGCCATCCAGGGCGGCAAGATCGACTTCGACCGCTGCATCGCCACCCCCGACATGATGGGCCTGGTCGGCCGCCTCGGCAAGGTGCTCGGCCCCAAGGGCCTGATGCCGAACCCGAAGCTCGGCACCGTGACGATGAACGTCGGCGAGGCGGTCAAGGCCGCCAAGGGCGGTCAGGTCGAGTATCGCGTCGAGAAGGCCGGGATCATCCATTCGGGCATCGGCAAGGCGTCGTTCCCGGCGGAAGACCTGCGCGCCAACTTCGACGCTCTGGTAGACGCCGTGATCAAGGCCAAGCCGGCCGGCGCCAAGGGCAAGTATCTGCGCAAGGTAGCGCTGAGCTCGTCGATGGGCCCGGGCGTCAAGGTCGACGCGGCGGAAATCGCCCCGGTCTGATCTTCACGACAAGCAGATAACGCGAGGGCCGGGGGAAACCCCGGCCCTTTTCGCGTGCGCGGAAATTTCCGGAATGGCGCCAGCACGTTGATCGGCCTATCGGCTGGGCGATGCAGGCCAGCTATGACCATTTCGAATTCTGACGATCCGCGGGCCGGAGCCGGCGGCGACCAGCCACGCCAGCCGCGCAAGAACCTGATGCTCGCCGCGACGATCGAATGCGGCGGCACGCGGGCGCCGGTGCGCATTCGCAATCTATCCGAAACCGGCGCGATGCTCGACGGCGCGACGCTGCCCGATCCCGGTGCGACGCTGGTGCTGCTGCGTGCCGAGATCATGGTCGGTGCGACGGTGGTGTGGCGCCAAGGCGGGCGCTGCGGCATCCATTTCGATTCGGTTGCGGCATCGGTGGACGAGTGGGTGACCGGAAAGCGCCCCGCAACATTCAACGGCAAACAGGGCCAGGATCGCGTCGACTTGATCCAAAGCCAGATCCGCGCGGGCGCCGCGCTGCCCGCCGACCCTGCGCCCCCGCCGGCAGGTGCCCTCACCGTGAACGCGCTCGAGCAGCGCGTTGCCGAGGAGGTCATTCATGTTCAGCGGCTGATCGACGCCCTTGGCGAGGAATTGGTCGGCGACCCGGTGATGCTCCAGCGTCACATGCGCCTGCTCCAGAATCTCGACCGCGCCAGCCAGATTCTCGAGCATCTCGGCAATGTGCTCGGCGCGTCGGATCGGCTCGCCGCCGCGCAGGCAATCGCGATGCAGGATCTGCGCGAACGGCTGCTGCGCAAACCAAACTTCTGAAGCGCGCGACGGCACGGCACCGAAATAGCAAAATCCTGCAGGCGCTCAAGAACCTGCGGCTCGCTGGCAGGGACCGACCACGCCTTGGGCAGCCGCACGCCGTGTTGCTTAAGGGCAACACGATGTTCAACTGACCGCCGCGGGCGTCGGCATCGGCTAATCAGAATGGCAAATGTGGTGAAGCGCCCTGGGGCACCTGACGCCCGTCGCCCCTGTTCGGCGCCTTTTCAGAATCAAGCAGCAGTAGGCCGATAACGAGCGCGGTGAGCCGTCCCGCCGCGCGGCGGTGGTGTTGATCGCGGAGAAGATCGGCTGTTCAGCAGACGCTGCATAGGTGGGTGAAGAAGCAAGCGACAGGGACGTCGAATCCCTCCAAGGGGCAGTTCGCCGTCAAACCTCGCATTGTCTAAAAGATTAAGTTCGGTTAGGCCCGCGGCTATGTCAGTGGCCACACCCTCCCCGCTCATCTCGGAGCTCGGTACCGAGCGTCGGATCGTTATTTGCGCCGCTTTGGCATTGACGCTGCTCGCGCTGATATTTCGCAACGATCGGGCGCTTCTGCTCGGGCCGGGCGCGCCGGCCGACCGCGATGCGAGCGCGTTCACTGCGATCGTCGCGCCGCCGGTGGTAAGCGGCGTATCGGTTTCTCGCTTTTCCGGGCCCTTGGCCGATTCTCGTCGAGTGGGAGCCCGCGCACCCGCGATCCGAACCGGCGGCGCTTCCGGCGTCGCGCCCGTCTTCGTAGCGCCTGGTGCGTCGGCAGGCGCAGGCGAAGGCACCCCGGCTTCGGTCCTCCCGGTAGAATCGGCGAGCGCCGATGGGCCCGCGCGCAGCTACACGCCGCAGATGGCGAGCTTCATCGGCTTGCCGGGCGGCGTGATCTTCGGTTCGGGCGGCACGACCCCGCCGATCACCCCGACGAATCCGACCGATCCCACCACGCCGACGAACCCGACCAACCCTGTCGATCCGACCAATCCAACCAATCCGACTAACCCTGTCGATCCAACCAACCCCACGACCCCCACGGACCCCATCGACCCGACAACGCCCCCGGTCACGACGCCGGATCCAGGGCCCGGCGCGGTTCCCGAACCGGTGAGCTGGGCGTTGATGATCCTGGGTATCTTTATGGTCGGAGGATCGCTGCGCCGCCGCCGTGCGGCAGAGCCCGCGCATGCGGAGCTGGTTGCCGCGGCATAACGCTTGCCGGTCAGAGCCGGTCGCTGCCGATCACCATCCGGTCGCCGTCGAGCGTGATCGGCCCGAGTTTGCTCAGTACGCTCTGACCCAATAACGACACTTTGAGCCCGCCCGCGGGCACCGCCGCCGGCATCGCATCGAACGATCGCCCGCCGACCTCGAGCGTATCGGCGCTCGCCCACGACATCGTCGAAGGCCCCGATGCGGTCTGGAGCGCGCCTGCGATCGAATCGCCGTCGGTGCGCAGCTTCGCCCGCGCGGCATCCTCTGCCGAAAGGACCAGCGCAGTCGCTCCGGTGTCGATCAGGAAGCGGACGCGCGTCCCGTTGACTTCACCATGGATGTAGAAAAGCCCGTCGGGCGCGCGATCGAGCACGATGCGCTTGCGGCCGCGCCACGGCCTGGCGTCGGGCACCGGTGCGGAGATCGCGACGGATGCGATCGGCGCGACGGGTGCCCCGGCCGGGCGCGCGGGCGGCTGCGCCGAGGCGGCCACCAACGCGGTGCCCGTCGCCGCCATCGCGGCCAGCCAGAGAAAACGCTCATCGACCATGCCGGCCGATTTCGCACATCGCCTTGAACATATGGCGAAGGCAGATGGTTAACGTTTGGGCCGTATCGGCCTGTGGCGCTCCACTGCCTCTCGCCCCCAGCAAGGGGGAGCGGGGGCGTCGATGCGTCCTAGCCGATCGCGTGCGGGGTTCCGCTCCTGCGCGTCTCGCCGAGCCGGCGAAGCCGCCAGCGCTGCACGCCCGCGGCCGCGCCGAGGACCAACGCCACCAGCAAGCACTGGAAAGCGCCCCAGAAATAGGACACCCGCATCGCGAAATTGCTCGTGTAGAGCACGTAATGCGGCGTCGCGACTTCGTAGCCGGCATCGTTGAACAGGCGAATGATATCCCCGCGCAACGCATTCCGGCGCAGCGTACCGGTGATTTCCTCCAGCTTCGGCGCGGCGGGGCCGGCGCTCGTCTGGACGAAATAGCGCAGCTTGTTGCCCTTCTCGCTCTTGCCCGTCATCGGCACGAAGCGCACGCCCCAGCCCGAAAGCGGGGTGTCCGCATCCATCACCGCGATGCGATCATAGCGGACATTGCCCGAGAGCGTCGCCGCGCCATCATCATGCACGATCAGGTCCGCGCTGCGCGCATCGATCCGCGCCGGCGCTCCGGTGGCGAGCGACAGGCTGAAGGCATGAACGAGCAGGGCGATGGCGGCGAGGCCCGCGATTCCCGCCAGCACGGCGAGGAACCGGATGAGGAGCCGCCCCTGGCCATAGACCGTCGCCGCCTTGCGCTCGCGCTGCGACAGCACATAGAGCACCGGCACGCCGAGCAGCACGACGAGCAGACACGCTGAGGCCAGCGGGAAATAGCCGCCGAATTGCGCGAACTGCCATTCGGCGAAGCGCGCGATCAGCCCGGTATAGAGCGCCGTCTGCCAGATAAAGAACAAGGCGACGATCGCCAGCCAGCCGATGAGCAGGCGGCTGACGCTGATCGCACGCCTCGATCGCGCCGCCGCAGGCTGGGTGTTCTCGGTCATCTGGCAATCCCCCGTGTGCGATACTTACCGCAGGTGCGAACAAGCACATCCGGTGCGGAAATTCTATGATTTTCAGCGTGCTGCCGGGCCAAAACCTTCACGATAGCGTATCTGCGCCCCACGCCGCTCGTTCGCGACGATCGTCTCGAGCCGGCGCGTGAGCCTTTCGCGTCGGATGACGGCGTCGGCGACCCGGTTCGCCTGCTCGCCCGTGATCCCCGCGGGTTCGCGTGCCTGCACCACCGCCAGCCGCGCCGGCGCACCGCCGAGAAGCGCAACCGGCGCACTCCCCGCGCCGAGCAACGCGGCGGCATCGGC
>JASLBO010000435.1 GCA_030146605.1 Sphingomonas sp.
ACCATGGCGACCTTTTCTCCTGGGGCGGCAGGAGCGCGCGGCAGCTTCCCTGGGGAGTCGGCAATTATATGGAATTCACGCTCGCGGTGCGTCCCGGCCCGATGCTGCTCAGCGCGCTTTATTGGGGCGAGGAAGTGAACAAGAATTTCGACATCTCGGTCGAGGGGACGCGCATCGCGAATGAGCGCCGGACTGCCCAGCCGGCCAAGCGCTTCGTCAGCGTCGACTATCCCATCCCGGAGGCGCTCACCCGCGGCAAGGACAAGGTGACGGTGCGCTTCGAGACCAGGGGTACCGATGCCTTCGTCTACGAAGCCCGGATGCTGGCGCGATGAGCCCGCTCAGCCGCCGCGGCGCGCTCGGCCTGCTCGCCGCGGCGCCGCTCGCCGCGCAGGCGCGTCCGCCGCGCAATATCCGCGACCTCGCCCCGCGCCCGCCGATGGGGTGGAACAGCTGGGACAGTTTCGCCGCGACGATCAACGAGGAACAGGCGCGCGCCAATGCCGCGGTGATGGCGGACAAGCTGCTGCCGCACGGCTATGACGTCTTCACCGTCGACATCCAATGGTATGAGCCGGGCGCGGTGGGCTTCGAATATCGCGTCGGGGTCGAACTGGCGATGGATGGCAATGGCCGGCTGCTGCCTGCGCCGAACCGCTTTCCGTCGGCCGCGGGGGGCAGGGGCTTCAAGCCGCTCGCCGATTTCGCACACCGCCTCGGGCTCAAGTTCGGCATCCATCTGATGCGCGGCGTCCCCCGCCTCGCCGCCGACCGCAACCTGCCGATCCTCGGCACGAAGCATCGCTGCGGCGACATCGCCGATCGGGTGAACATCTGCCCGTGGAACTCGGATATGTACGGCGTCGACATGACCAGGCTCGGCGCGCAGGCCTATTATGACAGCGTCTTCGCTCTGATCGCTTCGTGGGACGTCGACTTCGTCAAGGTCGACGACATTGCGCGGCCCTATCACCGCAACCAGCCCGAGATCGAAGCGGTGCGCCGTGCGATCGATCGCAGCGGCCGGCCGATGGTACTGAGCATCTCGCCGGGCGAGACCCCGCTCAGCGCCGCCGCACATGTCGCCAATCACGCGAACCTCTGGCGGATCAGCGACGATTTCTGGGACGAATGGCCGCTGCTCCTCTCGCAGTTCAGGCGTCTCGCCGATTGGGCCCCGCATTCGCGCGTCGGTGCCTGGCCCGACGCCGACATGCTGCCGCTCGGTCTGCTGGCACTCGGCAAGCGCCGCACCCGCTTCACCCCCGACGAGCAGCGCACGATGATGACCCTTTGGTCGATCGCGCGCTCGCCGCTGATCATGGGCGGCGATCTGCGCGCGCTGGATGCCGACACGCTGGCGCTGCTCACCAATGACGAAGTGCTGGCGGTGAACCAGCACGGCAGCGCGGCACGCCAGTTGATCCGGACGGACCGGAATGCGGCGTGGACCTCGCGCGACATGCGCTCGAACGCGCGCTACCTGGCCTTGTTCAACATCGGCGAGACGGCAGAAGAGGTGGGTGCCGATCTCGCCAGCCTCGGCATCGCGAGCAATGTCAGGGTGCGCGATCTATGGACGGGCCGCGACCTCCCCGCAGCAAGGACGCGCTTCGTGGTCACGCTGCCACCCCACGGTTCGGGACTCTACCGGCTGGCCTGAGCAATCAGCTCTTTTCCTTACCGGTGCATTCGCCGGTCCGGCGCGCTTCCATCTTCATCGACATCGTGTGCGCGGTCATCGGCTGGCCGGCCGTGCCCGCACTCTTGCTGGTCATGGTCAGCTGGAAATTGTCGCTCGAGAACTTTCCGGCCATCGTGGCATCGACGGTCATGCCGCCGGTCTTGCACACCATCCTGGCGTCGAGCTTGCCGCCATCCATGCTGAAATGGTCGTAGCGGCAATCCTTGTTCTGGCCGGCGAAGAAGTCCGCGGCGGGTTTCTTCGCCTGTTCGGGCGTCAGGCAATTGTCGAACTTCTGGCCCTTGCCCATCTGCGCCTTCATCTGCGTGGCCGCCTCGGGTGGCATGCCGGGGATCTGCATGTCGGTGACAGTCGCAGTGCCTTCCCAATGGCCCGGCGACATCCTGGGTGCGGCGCCGCTCGCCGCCACTTTCTCGGCGACTTCCTTGGCACTGGCGTTGGTCGCCTCGACCGTGGGCCCCGAATTGCACGCGGACAGCGCCAGTGGCGCGAGTAGCAGCAGCTTGTTCATCGATTTTCTCCCCGCAATTCCGGCGAGCATATGGGCAGGCCCGATGCCGGGCAAGCGTGCGGCCGATGCCCGATCAGTGGTTGTGGCGCGGCACCCCGAAGGTTTGCGCCAGCTTCTGATACTTCACCGCCGGCTCGAGCACCGCGCCGGTCTCGGCCTGGCCGTTGATCGATCGCTGGATTTCCTGCCACGGCGTCTGGCTGGCGGGGTATTTGAACCCGCCGGCCGCCTCCAGCGCCGCCCGCCGCTCCGCCAGCTCTTCGTCGCCGACCAGCATGTTGGCGGTGCCTTTGCGCAGGTCGACCCGCACCCGGTCGCCGGTCTGGAGCAGAGCGAGCCCGCCGCCCACTGCCGCCTCGGGCGACGCATTGAGGATCGACGGGCTGCCGCTGGTGCCCGATTGCCGCCCGTCGCCGATGCAGGGGAGGGCATGAATGCCCCTCTGGATCAGCTGCACCGGCGGGCGCATGTTCACCACTTCCGCCGCGCCCGGATAGCCGATTGGCCCGGCGCCGCGCATGATCAGCAAGGTACGCTCGTCCACGCCCAGCGCGGGGTCGTCGATCCGCGCGTGATAATCTTCCGGACCGTCGAACACCACCACCGGGCCTTCGAACGCATCGGGATCGGCGGGATCGGAGAGATAGCGCTCGCGGAACTCGGGCGAGATCACGCTCAGCTTCATGATCGCGCTGTCGAACAGATTGCCGCGCAGCACCGAGAAGCCGGCGGCTTCCTTGAGCGGCGCGTCATAGCGGCGGATGACCTGCTCGTCCTCGATCACGGCGTCGCGGCAATTGTCGCCGATGCTGCGGCCGTTGACGGTGAGCGCGTCCTCGAAGATCAGTCCCTGGCGCATCAGCTCGGCGACGACCGCGGGTACGCCGCCCGCGCGGTAATAATCCTCGCCGAGATACTCGCCGGCCGGCTGGAGGTTGACCAGCAACGGCACGTCGCGGCCATGCGCCTGCCAGTCGTCGAGGTCGAGTTCGACGCCGATATGCCGCGCGATCGCGTTCAGGTGGATCGGCGCGTTGGTCGATCCGCCGATCGCGGAATTGACGCGCACCGCGTTGAGGAACGCCTCGCGCGTCAGCACGTCCGAAGGCTTGCGGTCGGCCGCCACCATCTCGACGATCTGCAGCCCGGTGCGATACGCCGATTCCTGCCGGTCGCGGTACGGCGCCGGGATCGCCGCCGATCCGGGGAGCGACATGCCCAATGCCTCCGCCAGGCTGTTCATCGTCGAGGCCGTGCCCATCGTGTTGCAGAAGCCGGTCGACGGCGCCGAGGTGGCGACGAGCTTGATGAAGCCCTGATAGTCGATCTCGCCTGCCGCGAGCAGCTCGCGGGCCTTCCATACGATCGTGCCTGAACCGGTGCGTTCACCCTTGTGCCAGCCGTTGAGCATCGGACCGACCGAGAGCGAGATCGCGGGAATGTTCACCGTCGCCGCGGCCATCAGGCAGGCGGGGGTGGTCTTGTCGCAGCCGGTGGTGAGCACCACGCCGTCGATCGGATAGCCGTAGAGCGTCTCGACAAGCCCGAGATAAGCGAGGTTGCGATCGAGCCCGGCGGTCGGGCGCTTGCCGGTTTCCTGGATCGGATGGACGGGGAATTCGATCGCGATCCCGCCCGCCTCGCGAATGCCGTCGCGGATGCGCTCGGCAAGCACGAGATGGTGGCGGTTGCACGGGCTCAGATCGGACCCGGTCTGCGCTATGCCGATGATCGGCTTGCCCGACTGGAGTTCGTCGAGGCTGATCCCGAAGTTCATGTAGCGCTCGAGATAGAGCGCGGTCATGTCCGCGTTCGAGGGATCGTCGAACCACGCACGCGAGCGAAGTATACGCGGGGAGCCGGAGTCGTTTGCCATTGTCGATTGGTGCGCCTGTTCGATTTAATCAGACTATTGGCAAGGAATCCGGCTGGGGACAAGGGTGGGCGAGGGAAACGCCCGAGGTCCCGACTGTTGCCGTTCGGACACGGCGGCGCCGCTCCTGTCACATGAGAACGTTCTCATCGCGCCATCGGGATTGACAGCCGACGCCAAAGCCACTTTGACATCGTTGTCGGAAGTGAGATCCGTTCAAGCGGATATGTAACCGGTTACACGCCGGTATGTGGAGAGGACGAGGCAATGCGAGCCAACGGTACTCGCGCGAATATATCGTGGGATTCCAGCGCTGTTGCGCATGAGGCCACCGCCGCCGTCTGCCGCGCGGGCGGCGGACGCTCCGGGCCCGTGCGTCGCCTGCCTTCGCTGCTCCAGACATGCATGCCGCGGCCCCGCGCTGCGGCTTCTGCCATGCCTGGCAGGCGGGGCGGCTGCCGCCTGGGCCGCGAAACGATGATCAGCCGGAACGGCAAAACAAAAGTAAGAAACGTCGGAAGGGACATATAATGACGATCCACAAGGGCAGTGCGTTCAGGACGTACCTGATTGCGGCGACGATGCTGGCCGGCGGCGCGGTGGTGCTGCCGGCACCGGCTTCGGCGCAGGTGACCACCGGGGCGATCCGCGGCCAGGTGACCGCGAGCGACGGCAGCGCCGCAGCCGGCGCGCAGGTCACCGCGCGCAGCACCGGCACCAACCAGACCTGGCGCGCGACCAGCGCCGCCGATGGCAGCTATACGCTCAGCGGGCTGCGCCCCGGCACCTACGAAGTCATTGCCACGGTCGGCGACCAGACCGCGAGCGAGACCGTGGCGATCGGCGTCGGCCAGTCGGCGTCGCTCGACCTCGCAGTCGGCGCGGAAGTCGCCGCCGGAGTCGACGATAGCGGCGGCGAGATCGTCGTGACCGGATCTCGGCTCACCGAGACCCGCACCAGCGAAGTCGCCACCAATGTCAGCCAGGAGCAGATCCGCGTCCTGCCGCAGACCGACCGCAACTTCCTGTCCTTCGCCGCGCTGGCCCCCGGCGTGCGCTACAACGACAGCGAGACCAACAGGGGCATCCAGTCGGGCGCCTCGACCGCGAGCCAGGTCAACGTGTTCATCGATGGCGTCAGCCTCAAGAACAAGCTGCGCGAAGGCGGCATCGCCGGGCAGCAGAACAGCCGCGGCAACCCGTTCGGCCAGTTGGCGGTGCAGGAGTTTCGCGTTCTGACGCAGAACTACAAGGCCGAATATGAGCAGGCCGGGTCGGCGATCGTGACCGCGATCACCAAGTCGGGAACCAACGAGTTCCACGGCGAGGCGTTCGGCCAATATACCGACAAGAAATTCAGCCAGAAGTCGTACTTCGACAAGCGCAACAACCGCCCCGAGCCCGCGTTCGAGCGCAAGCAATATGGCGTCTCGCTGGGCGGCCCGATTGTGAAGGACAAATTGTTCTTCTTCCTGGCCTATGAAGGCAATGATCAGAACCGCGCGTTCAACGTCGACAGCACCGGCAACGCCGCGGCAGTCGCCGAGTTCGAGCAATTCTCCGGCCGCCGGCTCTCCGATTTCGAAGGTTCCTTCGTCAGCCCGTTCCGCGGCGACTTCTATTTCGGCAAGCTGACGCTGACTCCGGATGATCGCAACACGATCGACCTGTCGTTCAGTCGCCGCCAGGAGTCCGACATCCAGGGCTTTGGCGGAAACACGGCATACGAATATGCCGAGAACAAGCTCAACAAGGTCGATACCTATCTCTTCAAGTGGACGCATAACGGCGAGAACTTCATTAACGAGTTCAACGCCAACTTCCTCGATTACACCTTCAACCCGACCTCGCTGAACCCGGGCCTGCCGAGTTTCGATTATGACGGCGTCATTCTGTTCGGCGGCAAGGATTCGACCCGGCGCGAGGTCCAGAAGGGCCACACGCTGCGCAACGACTTCACCTATACCGGCATCGAGGGTCATGCCTTCAAGATCGGTGCGCGCGTCGAGATCACCGACATCGATTTCGACAACCAGAATCTGATCCAGCCACGCTACATCTTCCGGCGCGAGCCCCAGAACAACCTCAACTATTCCTTCCCGGCGGAAGCGCGGCTCGGGCTGGGCAGCGGCCTCGTCCAGGGATCGAACACGCAGGTCGGGCTGTACGTGCAGGACGATTGGGATGTGACGGACCGGCTGCAACTCAATCTCGGCGTGCGCTGGGACTATGAGACCAACGGCTTCAACAACGAATATCGCACGCCGGCGAGTGCCGCCGCAGCGTTGCGGGCGCTGCCGAGCACGCCGTATTTCAATCCCGAGAACTACATCACCGACGGCAACGATCGCAGCCCGTTCGCCGGCGCGATCGCACCTCGGGTAGGCTTCTCCTGGGATCTCAACGGCGATCGCTCGACGGTGATCTTCGGCGGCCTCGGCCGCTATTATGACCGCAACAGCTTCAACAACACCGTCGACGAGCTGTCGCGGACGATCAACCCGGTGGGCGTGTTCCGCTTCTCTGTCGATGGCGCGCCGCGCAACGGTCTGCCCACCACCGTGTGGAACCCGTCCTATCTCACCCGCGAAGGCCTGCTTGCCTTGCGGGCGAGCGCGACGGGGACCGGCAATCCCGAATTGTTCGCCGTCAAGAACGATGCGAAGCCCCCGGTCAACGACCAGATCAGCCTCGGCGTCCGCCAGCGGATCGGCATCTTCCAGGCCTCGGTCACCGGTTCGTACCAGCGCGGCCGCAACGGCTATACGCATCTGTTCGCCACCAGGAACAACAACGGGCTGGGCGGCTGCTGCAACACCGCGCCGGCGCAGCAGTTCGGCTATTCCAACGTGCTGATCGGCTATGACGGGCTCGATACCCGGTACAAGGCGCTCTTCGTCACCCTCGACAAGCCCTACAGCCAGAGCTCGGGCTGGGGGATCAACGTCGCCTACACGCTGTCGAAGGGCGAGCAGAATGGCGGCGACCTGTTCAGCCTCGATGCGGTAACCCCCGACGATTATGGCTGGCGCCCGCGCAACGGCGACGAGCGCCATCGGCTCGTCTTCTCGGGCATCGTCGATCTGCCGCTCGGCTTCCAGTTCTCGACGCTCACCACATTGGGCAGCGGCGAGGCGTTCCGCGTGACCGACGAGACCAACGGCGCCGATTCGGGCTTCAACGCCTTCACCGCGCGCTATCCCCAGAAGAACTGCATCGGCGGGGTCTTCGCTTATTGCGAGGTCAATCTGTCGCTCGCCAAGAAGCTCAAGCTGTTCGGCAACCATGAGGTGGAAGCCGGTGTCGATTTGCTCAACGCCTTCAACAACAAGAACTTCGAAGGCTTTGACGACAGCTTCAACAACACGATCGATCCGCGGACGGGCGAAGTGACGAACCCGCTGGATCCCGCCGATATCGGCCGCAACACCCTCACTTTGCCGCGGCGCGTGCAGTTCCGGCTGGGCTATCGCTTCTGACCTGCTGATTGTGGCGGGGCGTCCGTGTCCGGGCGCCCCGCTACTTTCCCTTGTGAGACCTGATAGGGACAAGCCAGGGACGAACCCCGCAGCTGGGTGAAGGGGTGCGGCCGCGCAGCAGCCGGGAAGCTGCGCTCCGCTCTACTCCTGACCAACCTTTGCTAGAGAAGTTTTCAGCCGGGTCCGCTCGGAGCCGTTCACCCTGAGCCTGTCGAAGGGCTGCTATCCGCAAGCGTGTCGCGCGCGGCGAGGCGGCCTTCAACAGGCTCAGGGCGAACGGAGGTGATTCCAGCCACATCAGCTTCGCTCTAGCCAGCAAGCTGGCAAGCTGCAGTATCTTCTCCCCTCTCAAGGGCAGAGGCAGGTTTAGCCGGATCCCTTACGCTAACCCAGCCACCCGCCGGTAAACCCCGCCAGCATCAGCCCGCGCCGGATCGCCGGCTCTTCGCGCATGTGCCGCCAGACGAAGTCGTCGCGGTAATTGGCCGCCTGGGTGAGGATCGGGCCCTGATCGATCCCGAGATGGTCCCTGGCATACCAGCCATGCACCGGGTCGACCGTGCCGCTGTCGGTGCGCACGTCGCCATAGTGGAAGCTCGGGTTGAACGAATCGCGGAAGCCGTATTTGCCGTACAGCCGGTCGCCATGTTCGCGGCGCATCGCCTCGGCACAGGGAATGACGATCTCGGGCGCGAAGGGCAGCGAGCCGAGCGCCGCGGTCGGCGATAGCGTGCCGTCGTCGCGTTCGTCGGGCTGGCCGAGCGGACCCCGCGCCGAATAGCTGAAGAACTGCCGCGTCTCGCCCTTGAAGGGGAGGCGGTAATCGCCCGGGCCGTCGCATGCAGTGAGGCCCCAGATGTCCTTCGACCAGCCGTCCCAGCGCAGCGGATTGGCAGTGCAATATGCGCGATTGGCATAGGTCGCGCGGCGGCTGTTCTCGAAATAGTCGAACCCCGCCTCGCGCATCGGCGCATCCCGGATTCCGCGAAAGTCGATCCAGACATGGCTGTACTGGTGCCCGAACAGCGGCGCAAAGGCGAGGTGGCGGGTCGGCCCTTCGCCGCGCCACGAATGGGGGTAGGACCCGGTCCACTCCTGCCAGCTGTTCGCCGGCAGCGGGTGCTCGGGCGCGCCGAGCCCGAGCACATAGACGAACATGCCTTCGTTATAGCCGGTCCAGTTGCGCGCGATCAGCCCGCGCTCGGGATGCCAGCCCATCGATACTGCCTTGCGACCGTCGGAGCGGAAGAAGTTCCAGTCGGCACGGGCGTAGATCGCCTGGGCGAGGCGGCGGATTTCGG
>JASLBO010000472.1 GCA_030146605.1 Sphingomonas sp.
AGCCAGTCGGATTGATAGAGGCGGTGTTCGCGCATCAGCGGCGGCCGCTGGAGCGGAAGGACGGCGCTTGCGTCGGGAATAGGGCTGAATGCCGAGTAATAGACGCGGCGCAGGCCGAAGCGGTCGTAGAGCTTGCTCGCCTTGCCGACGATCGCCCGGTCATCGGCAGAGTCGGCGCCGATGATCATTTGCGTGGATTGACCAGCAGGCGCGAACACGGGCGCCGACTTGAAGCGTTTTCCATCGTCGCGAGCAGTCTCGATCGCCCCGCGCATGTCCGCCATTGCGCCTTCGATCTGCGTCGCGCTTTTCTCAGGCGCCAATTTGGTCAGACCCGCTTCGGTCGGAAGCTCGACATTGATGGACACGCGGTCAGCATGGAGTCCCGCCTTCCTGACAAGTTCCGGATCAGCGTCAGGAATCGTCTTCAGGTGGATGTAGCCGCGAAAGTCGTGATCCTCCCGCAAGCTGCGCGCCACCTCGACGATCTGCTCCATCGTGTAATTCGAGGAGCGGATGATCCCGGAGGAGAGGAAGAGGCCCTCGATATAATTGCGCTTGTAGAAGGCGAGGGTGAGCTGGACGATCTCCTCAGCCGTAAACCTGGCGCGGCGAGCGTTCGAGCTCTTGCGGTTGATGCAATAATGGCAGTCGAAGATGCAGCTGTTGGTCAGCAGGATCTTGAGCAGGCTGATGCAGCGGCCGTCGGGCGCATAAGCGTGGCAGATGCCCATGCCCTCGGTCGAGCCGATCCCCTTGCCGCCCGCCGAGTTGCGCTTGGCGGTTCCCGAGGACGCGCAGGACGCGTCATATTTTGCCGCATCGGCAAGGATCGCCAGCTTCGCGCGAAGATCGAGTTGTGCCATGTGTTCTATCTATGTTCTTGAAATGCCGAAGTCCAGAGGCAGTGGACGCGGTTTGCCGCACCCGATAAGCCATCCCGCCATGGGGTGGGCCGTTCCCGACGATATCGCGAGGCGCATGCGCCTGCTGTGGCTGGCGATGGCGCTTACCTGCGCCGCCGGCTATCTGTTCAAGGCGCATTGCGTGCCCGGCGGCTGGACCAACGGCGAGCAATTTACCACCGGCTGCTACACCGACGTGCTGCCTTTCTGGCAGGCGCGCGAAGTGGCGGACGGCAAGATTCCCTATTTCGAGACCCGGATGGAATATCCGGTGCTCACCGGTGCGCAGATCTGGATCGAAGGCGGCATCACTCGCGTGGTGATCGGGCCCAAGGCGGGCGATCGCCATTTCCTGCTGGTCGTCAGCCTCGCGAACGCGCTGCTCGCCGCGCTGATTCTGAAGCTGTTCGTGCGAGTGGGCATGGATTGGCGGCGGCTGTGGCTATGGGCGCTGGCACCGCCGCTGGTGCTGTATCTCGGGCATAATTGGGACCTTGGCGCTGCCGCGCTGCTGGTCGGCGCAATGCTGCTCGCGCGCGAGCGACGGCTGGTGCCGGCCGCCGCTCTGGCCGGGCTGGGCGCAGCGGCCAAGCTGTTCCCGGTGCTCGCGCTGCCGCTGATCGGGCTTGCGGCGCTGTTCGGCGACGATCGGCCGTGGCGCGACCGGCTGCTGCGCGCATCGGCGCTGTCGGCGGCGGCGATCGGCGCCTGGGCGCTGGTCAACCTTCCGGTTGCGCTTGCAGCGTTCGACCAATGGAGCGAGTTCTACCGCTTCTCGCAGGAACGCTCGGGCACGATCGCGGCGAGCTGGGACGTTCTGGATAGCCAGCGCTGGTGGGTCACCTCGATCGACGAGCGCAACCGCTATGCCGCGATATCGTTCGTGCTCGGCTTCGCCGCCATTGTCGCCTTGGGCTGGCGGCGGCATCGCACCCATCTCTGGGTGCTGACCACGCCCGTGCTCGCCTGGTTCATGCTGACCAACAAGGTCTATTCGCCGCAGTTCGACCTGTGGCTCTATCCGCTGCTGATCATGACCGCGCCGCGGCTCTGGCCGATCGGGTTGTTCGTGCTCGGCGATATCGCCGTCTATTTCGCGGAGTTCCACTGGCTCGGCGACGCGGCGGCGGACCCCACCCCGGGCAGCCTCACCCCCGTCGCCATCGCGACGGGCGTCCGGGCCGCGGCGATGCTGTGGCTGATCTGCGAGTGCGTGCTGCGCGCACCCCCGGCGTGGCTGATGCAGCGGGAGGCCCGCTGAGGCGCAATCACGGCAGCGGCAGGTCGGTCTGTTCCTGGCGGCGGGCACTCGATTCGGCGCGCGCGCGGGTCGCCTGGCGGACGAAGCAGCCGGTCTGGCCGCCCGGGCCTACCGTCGAGCAGCTGCCGGTGCCGGTCCGTCCCGCCTCGAGCGCATCCTGCGAGCGCACTGCCCAGCTCTGGTTCGCCTGCGGGCGGCCGGGCTGCTCGCGCAGGGTCTGGGGGATGCGGAAGCGTTCGGCCTCGTCGAGGCGGTGGCAGACGACGATCTCGTCGCCATTGTCGTTGGTCGGGCATTTGTCGCTGCCGTAAATGACGAGGACGCCGTTCTGCGCGGCATTCTGCGCCTGCGCCGCCGGCACCATCAGGGGCGCTGCGGCCAGCCCTGCCACGATCACGATCCGCTTGAGCATCCTGTATTCTCCTCGCGCAGCTTATCGCGCTTCAACGCTGAACCGCGCCTGTCAGATCCGTTTCGACACCGCAATGGCAGCACGGCAGCCGAGCCGGATCAATCCGGACAAGACCGGATAGCCGATCGCGGTTTCCGCGCCGTGCGCCATCGCCGTGTCGCGGTGCTCGAGCTCTTCGTCGCGAAACTCGGCGACGGCGTGGCTGAGCTCGGGGTCGCTATCGCCCAGTTCGGCGAGCTGGCGCTGATAATGCAGGTCGATCTCGGTTTCGACCGCGGCGGTACAGGCCATTACGGCGGCCGGCCCGATCGCCGCGGTGACTGCCCCCAAAGCGAAGCCGGCGACGTCCCAGAAAGGCTGGAGCGCGGTCGGGCGGACGCCGCGGCGCGCGATCATCGCATCGAAAAAGGCGCGGTGACGCTCTTCCTGATTGGCCATGCCGTTGATCATCCGCGCGGTCGGGGTCCGATCGCCCATCACCGCGAGCTGGCCGGCATAGATGCGCGTCGCGCCATATTCGCCGGCCTGATCCACCCGGATCATCGCGTCCACGCCTTCGCGGGGGTCGCCGGGCTTCCAGCTCATCGGCGTGCCCGGCGCGGCGCCAGCGCGAAGATCGCCACTGCCCCGCCCAGCGAGAAGATCGCGTTGAAGCCCGCGAGGCTGATTCCGAAGAGTGTCCATTGCGGTACGTCACAACGCACGAGCGGGCGTCGCAGTGCCTGGTTGAGCAGGTCCATCGCGTCGCCGGTGCCGATCGGCGCGGTGCAGGCAGTGATTCCCTGCCACCAATGATATTCGACGCCGGCATGGAACACGCCAATCGTTCCGCTGACCGCGATCAGCACGCCGGCGAACAGCACGAACAGCATCTGCACCGGCCGGGCGAGCGGCGCGAACGACAGCGCCGCCACGACCAACGCGGCATAATGCGGCCAGCGCTGCCAGTGGCACATCTCGCACGGCATCAGCCCGAGCAATTGGGATCCCCAGGCGCCGGCGAGCAACGCGGCCGGGAGCAGGAGTGCGATCAGTCGCGCGGTGCGGAGCCCGTCCTTGCGCATGCCTCAGCGGCCCTTGGTCGCGACCTGGGGCTTGGCCGCCGAGCGCGCGATCGTCTGCAGCGCGTAGTGAAGCTGGAAATCCTCGATTCCCTGCTTCTTGAGCTGCTCCGGGGTCGCCGAGAAGCGTGGATCGGTGCGCGCATCCTGCTCGAGCGTGGCGTCGTCGACCTTTTCGGCGTTGATCAGGTGCTTCCGAAGATCCGCCTCGCGGATGACGGTGCGATCCTTGTAATTGGGATCCGAGATCTGCGGTACGAGCAGATCGGGCTTGATCCCGCCTTCCTGCACCGAATGGCCCGAGGGTGTGTAATAGCGCGCGGTGGTGAGCCGCAGCGCCGCACGCGCGCCCATCGGTAGGATCGTCTGCACCGATCCCTTGCCGAAGCTGCGCACGCCCATGACGAGCCCGCGATGATGGTCCTGCAGCGCCCCGGCGACGATCTCGGAAGCCGAAGCGGTGCCCGAATCGACCAATACGATCACCGGCAGACCGCGGGCGAGATCGCCAGGGACCATGCTTTCGGCATAATAACGCTCGATATCGCCCTTCTCGCGGCCGCGCTGCGAGACGATCTCGCCATGGCCGAGGAATACGTCGGAGACCGCGATCGCCTCGCTCAACAGCCCGCCGCCATTTTCACGCAGATCGACGACATAGCCGAGCGGCTTGTGGCCGAGCTTCTTGTCGATTTCCTGGATCGCCTTGATCGTGTCGGCGCCGGTCTGCGCAGTGAAGGTGTTGATGTTGATATAGCCGACGCCGTTCTTGACTTCCCACTTCACCGGCTTCTGGATGATGATCTCGCGGACGAGAGTCAGCTGCAGCGGCTTGTCGGCGCCGGGCCGGACGATCGTCAGGTTGATCTTGGTGCCGGGCTGGCCGCGCATCTGCTCGATCGCTTCGTCGAGGCTGCCGCCGACGATGAACTTGCCGTCGATATGGGTGATGAAGTCGCCCGACTTGATGCCGGCGCGGGCCGCGGGGGTGTCTTCGGTCGGCGCGATGACCTTCACCGCGCCTTCTTCCTGCGTCACGGTGAGGCCCAGACCGCCGTAATTGCCTTCGGTCTGGATCTTGAGATTGTCGAAATCGAGCCCGTCGGCGAAGCTGGAATGCGGATCGAGCGCGGCGAGCATGCCGGCGATCGCGCCTTTCACCAGCGTCTTGTCGTCGACCTTCTCGACATAGTTGGCCTTCACCTGGTTGTAGACTTCCATGAAGGTGTCGAGCTCGCGATAGCTGTTGGTGTCGACGCCGGCCATCGCCCCCGAAGCGACGGGAACGAGCGCGAGCGCGCTGACGGCGGCAGTGACCTGAAGGAGCGGACGAAGCATCAATCTACTTTCGACGAGAACAACCCGAGTGATTTAGTGCAGGATAACGGCTTTTACACGGCCTGTCAGTCGAGCAATTGCGCAAGGTCCATCGGCTGCCCCCGCCGGCGCAGCTCGACGGTGACGCGCGGATCGCCGCTTTTCCAGGTGCGACCGATCCCTTGCCCTTGCGCGACCCGATCGCCGACGCGGACCGCGAGCCCGCCCAGCCCGGCGACGAGCGAGGTCCAGCCGTCGCCGTGATCGATGATGACGACGCCGCCATAGCCGCGGAACGGCCCGGCATAGACGACGCGCCCCGCCGCGGGGGCGACCGTGCGGGCATTGGCCGCAGTGGCGAGCGTGAGCCCGCGGGCGCGCACGCCGGTGGCGGAGAGTTCGCCCATGCCGGTGACCAGTCTTCCCGTCACCGGCAGGCGATAGGCCGGCGCGCGGCGGGGCAGCGGGTCGGCCGGGTCTTCGGGGCGGGGCAGTGGGCCGGGCAGCGCGAGAAGCTCGCTCTGGACCTGACTGGCTTCGTTCTCCGACTGCATCTGGTCGACGAGGTCGCGGGCGCGTTCGCCGAGCGCGAGGGCGCGATTGGATTCGATCAGCGCGCTGCGCCCGAGTTGTTGCGAACGTGCGCGATGGGTGGCTTCGAGCCGGACCAATGCGATCCGCTCGGCCTCGAGCCGGGCGCGGCCATTGCGCAGGCTGTTCACCGCGCCCGCGGCATTGGCGCGCAGCCGCTGGACCCGGGCGAGCTCGCCGCGAACCTCCGCGGTGCGCCGCTCCACCACCGGCAGTGTCGTGCCGAGCACCGCGCGGACATGGACGATGTCCTCGGTCGAGCCCGGCTGGATGAGCCCGAGCACCGCCGGGCGCCGCGCCATGGATTGCAATGCGGCGATCAGCCGGACGATCGGGCCCTGCCGTTCCGCGACCTGCACGCGCTGCGCCGCGAGCAATCGGTCGACGATGGCGATCCGCGCCTCGGCGGCGGCGATCTCGGCCTGCGCCGCCTTGATCCGCTCGGCGGCTGCGGCTTCCTGGCCGCGCGCCTGGGCCGCGCGGTCGCGCTCATTGGCGGCGGCGGATTCGAGCGCCCGTGCGCGCGCCTCTGCGGCGTTCGATGCGGCGGTGGCGGATTTCAGCCGGGCCTGCTGCTCGCGCAATTCCTGCGCAGGCGCCATGCTCCCCGCGGCGAGCATCGCCAGCAAGGCAGCGGCAGTGGCGATGCTCCGCTTGGGGCCCATCGCTCACCCTTCGCGATGATAGGGATGGTTGGCAAGGATCGCGGTGACGCGCCACAATTGCTCGGCCAGCATCGCGCGCGCCATCAGATGCGGCCAGGTGGCCCGGCCGAAGGAGAGCAGCAGGTCGGCGTCCTGCCGCTGGGCATCATCGAAGCCGTCGGCGGCGCCGATCAGGAAGCGCGTCTCGCGCACCCCGTCGTCGCGCCAATGCGCCAGCCGCTCGGCGAGCACGCGCGAGGGCAGGTTCTCGCCGGTCTCGTCGAGCATGATCAGGCGCGTGCCGGTGCCGCGGTCGGGCATCCTGCCGCCGGTATCAGGGAGTTCGGTGACGCGGGTCGGCCAGGCGATTCGCCTGAGATAGCGTTCGACCAGTTCGGCCTCGGGGCCACGCCCGATGCGTCCTCGTGCGACGATGTGGAGCAGCATGCGCCGCTCCTTACGCGCTCAAGCCTGACCCGCGGTTTCGCCGAACGACCACATGCGTTCGAGATTGTAGAAGGTGCGCACTTCGGGCCGGAACAGGTGGACGATCACGTCGCCGGCGTCGATCAGCACCCAATCGGCGGTGGGCAGCCCCTCGATACGCGGCGAGCGGCCGAACTCGGCCTTGATCTTCTCGACCAGCTTGGTCGCCATCGATGCGACCTGGCGCGTCGAGCGGCCCGAAGCGACGACCATATAGTCGGCGATGCTGCTTTTGCCGGCGAGCTGGATCGAAACGGTCTCAACCGCCTGATCGTCGTCGAGCGAGGCCATCACGAGTGCGTGCAGCGCTTCGACGCCGTCGGCGGGAGCGCGCAGCACATTGGGGGAAGTTGCCAATTTAGTTCCTCAGGGTTGCAACAAGTCTGTGCGCGGCTGTGGAGACGGCACCAACGACGTGGATATGGGTATTCCACGCACGTCCGGAAAGTGCCGGTGCCAGGCAGGGTCGGCGGCGCGGATCGCGGTCGCCGAAGTCGGATCGGGGCGGAAGCGCAACAGCACGAGGCCGGGCAATCTCCAACTCGTCCATTTCTTCGCCTGGCCTGCGGACCGCACAGCGCGCCGCAGCCAACTCATCGCGGGACTAGCGTGAGCCCGAGCATCATAGCCCGGACGTGCGATAACCGCAATCGGAACCTGTCGGGCAATTCGCCGCCAGTCGCGCCACTGATGGAACTGGGCGAGATTGTCGGCGCCCATCAGCCATATGAAGCGATGCTTGGGGTGGAGCCGCGGGAGCTTGGCCAAGGTGTCGGCGGTGTAGCGGGTGCGCAGCCGGGCTTCGATGTCGCTAACCCGGATCGGTGCATGGCGGGCCATTTTCCGGGCTGAAGCGAGCCGGGCGGGGTAGGGCGCCATGCCTTGTTCGGGCTTGAGCGGATTGCCTGGGGAGACGAGCCACCATACTTCGTCGAGCCCCAGCGCGCGAACCGCGTGGAGCGAGAGCCTGCGATGCCCGCGATGTGCGGGATTGAAGGAGCCGCCGAGGAGACCGATGCGCTTCACGCTTCGATCTGCCAGTCCTCGCTCTCGTGACGAATGCGGAGAATTTCGACATTGTCTCCGGCGAGGCGGTAAATGATCAAGTGCGGGCTTTGGATCACGCGCAGGATGCGATTTCCTTCACGGGTCGGGCGGCCGCCGCGCGGGAAATTCTCGAGAAAGCGTGCACGTGGATGAATTGCAGCCAGCGTGGCCAATGCGATCTCAGCTGAGGCGCTTTCGGTGAGCCAATCGTCTATCGACCATAGATCTTGAGTAGCCGACGGAGTCCATTTCAGCGTCGGCATCGAGCCCGGTGCTTTTCCATGCGCGCCTCGAGTTCGGCCATCACTTCTTCATGCGGGATGAGTTCGCCACGATCGGCCTCGTCGATGCCGACTTGCACGAATGCCCTGAAATCGGCCTCGCTCTCCGCTACGCGCTGGACGGCCTCGGCAACGTAATCCTCGACGCTTCTTCCTCGCGCTTCGGCGAGTTGCTCGACCAGAGCCAGCGTTTCGGCGTTGATGGGCGCCGTGATGAAAACGGGCTTGTTCATGGTTGGAAGCTACGCCTCCTCTGTCCTGGCTTCAAGGCCGGGCCTGGCCGGTCCCGCGGACTACCCATTTGTACGTCGTCAGCCCTTCCAGGGCCACGGGACCGCGGGCATGGAGGCGGCCGGTGGAGATGCCGATCTCGGCGCCGAGACCGAACTCGCCGCCATCGGCGAACTGGGTCGAGGCGTTCCACATCACGATCGCGCTGTCGACCTCGGCGAGGAAGCGCTCGGCGACCGCGGCGTCCCCGGTGACGATCGCGTCGGTATGGTGCGATCCGTGCGCCGCGATATGCGCCATCGCGGCATCGACATTTTCGACCAGCTTCACCGAGAGGATCGCGTCGAGATATTCGGTGTCCCAGTCCTCGGTGCTGGCCGCACCGACCCGTGGCTCGATCGCGCGGATTTCGGCATCGCCGCGCAGCTCGCAACCCGCATCGGCGAGCGCCGCGAGCACCGGCGCCGGATCGGCGAAGCCGCGGTCGATCAGCAAGGTCTCGGTCGCTCCGCAGATACCGGTGCGGCGCATCTTGGCGTTGAGCGCAAGGTCGCGGGCCATCGCGGGATCGGCGGCGCGGTCGATATAGGTGTGGTTGAGGCCGTCGAGATGCGCGAGCACCGGCACGCGGGCCTCGGCCTGCACCCGCGCGACGAGGCCCTTGCCGCCGCGCGGCACGACCATGTCGATCGCCCCTTCGGCCGTCAGCATCGCGCCCACCGCGGCACGATCGGTGACCTGGACGAGCTGGACCGTATCGGCGGGCATCCCGCCGGCCTCGAGCCCCCTGGCGAGCGCGGCGTGGATCGCGCGATTGCTGCGGATCGCTTCCGATCCGCCGCGCAGGATCGCAGCGTTGCCCGACATCGCGCACAGCGCGCCGGCGTCGGCGGTGACGTTGGGCCGGCTCTCATAGATGATGCCGATCACGCCGATGGGGATGCGGACTCGGGTCAGCACCAGCCCGTTCGGGCGCTCGACGCGCTCGATCACCTTGCCGACAGGATCGTCGAGCCGGGCAACTGCCTCGACCCCTGCGGCGGTCGCCTCGACCGGCTCCGGCTGGACCGCGCCCGGGTCGAGG